>JBEIHY010000031.1:0-35217 GCA_040381035.1 Hyphomonadaceae bacterium | reverse complement strand
TTTGCCGGTGGTTGTTGAGGCCGCTTTGCGTGATTTGGCGGCGGGCTTGGGTTGAGCGGGCAAAGACGGTTTAAGCTTCACGCACGCCGCTTTCGCCATCGCCTCACAGGATTTCTGCAGGCAATCGCGATAAAACTCCGGGTCCGGCACGGCCTTGCGGCAGGCGGTGAAGCCAATCGTGGCCTGATCGACATAGGATTGCACGACATGGCCGAGCGTCATGCCGTCAAGCAGGCAGATCAGCCCGTGCATCGAGATCAGCCGCGCGCCATTGGAATAGAGGTGCACCGGCGGGCCGGGCACATTGGTCACGACCGTATTGATCACGACCGTATTGATCACCGGCTTGATGTAATTGGCGACGCCGAATTGCGAATAGAGCCGCGCGCCGAGCGCCATGAACAAGGCCGGGGAGTGCTTGCTGGCTTCGGTCATCTGGCGCGAGCCGATGGCGTTGGTCATCGCCTTGGATTTTTGCGTCTGGCTGAAGACGAAATCGAGCCGCTGTTTGGGGTCGCCCACTTGCGTGCCGAGCGGTACGAGCATGGCGGCGACCTGATTGCCCATCGTGTTCTTCTCGCCCTCCGCACGCACCGAAATCGGGGCCATGGCGGTCAGGCTGTCGTCAGGCAATTCGTATTTGGCTTCCAGATAAGCGCGCAGGCCCCCGCCAATGATAGCGAGCAGCACGTCATTGACCTTGGCCTCCGGCGTCAGCGCCCGCATCGCCTTGATGTGAGCGAGCGGAAAGGTCAGCCCATCAATCACCCGATGCGGCGAAACCCGGCCATTGAAGCGGGTTTTCGGCGTTTTCAGCGCGCTGTCGAGATCGAATTCGCCTTTGATCAGGCCCTTGGCTGCGCGCACCAGACCGGGCGCAAAACCCGCCGCCACGCCAAGCTGGCGCACCGGATTGATCCACGCACGCACATAGCCCTTGGCGAACAAGAAAGCCGGGTTTGGCGGCTTGTCCGGCTTCCACAAATCGGGCTGATTGTGCGGCGCAACATCGGGCGAAAGGGTTTGCAGCGCCTGCATCAAGTCGCCCCGCTCATCCCATCGATCGCGGCGTGATGCACCTTCGTCACCATCGCATAGCTGCCTTTCGGCACGCCCTCGATATTGTCGAGGCCCTCGACCGCGGTGAACTCCCAAGGCGGGCGATTGAGATCAAGCGGGCGGGCAAAGATCCGCGCCGCCTGAATGCACAACTGACCGCGATCGCCGAGCTTGGGCAGCGCGACACGGCGAACGTGATATTCGAGGTCGAACTCCGGGTCCTCGATCCAATAGGGATAGTCGATGTCGAACGGGGTTTTCACCAGCCGTTGACGCATCGTGCGCGACATCCGCATGCGCTGTTCGAAAAAGGTCAGAATATCCTTGAACCGCATAAACCCGCCCGGCGCGGTGGCCCGATCATAGATCAGGATCGAGCCGATATGCATCGGCGCATTGGCCGTCTCCAGCGCCACAAACGACGCATCCAAGCCCTGCAATGGCTGCATGGCGGCCCTCCCCTTCCTTGCCGGTCTTCGCGCAGAGGCGGGCGCTCCATGCCGGCGCGCACACGGATTGGCCAGCCGGCTTCGCGCGATGGGCGCACTTCCCCCTCTCCGTTCACGGAGAGGGGGACCGTGGCGTCAGGCAACCGCGCCCGGCAATCGCCCCCTCGCAACCGCCGCCGGGGCGCGCTACATACGTTAGATGAGCGACGAATCCGGCTCCAGCTTGTTTGGCGATTTGCCCGTCAGCACCGTCCCTGGCGGGGGCTATGTCGTGCTGGCGCGCAAATATCGCCCGCGGCGATTCGAGGATCTGATCGGCCAGGAAGCGATGGTGCGCACCATCGCCAATTCCTTTGCCCTCAACCGCATCCCGCACGCCTATATGCTCACTGGCGTGCGCGGCGTTGGCAAAACGACCACCGCACGGCTGCTGGCGCGGGCCTTGAATTATTCAGCGCCCGGCAAAGACCATCCCAGTGTGGAGCTTGAACCGCTCGGCGTTCATTGCCAAGCGATCATGGAAAGCCGTCATCCGGACGTGTTCGAGATGGACGCCGCCTCCCGCACCGGCATCGGCGATATCCGCGAAATCCTCGACAGCGTGCGCTATTCGCCGGCGATGGCGCGGACCAAAATCTACATCATCGACGAAGTGCACATGCTGTCGACGGCCGCCTTCAACGGCCTATTGAAAACGCTCGAAGAGCCGCCGGCGCATGTGAAGTTCATTTTCGCAACCACTGAAATCCGCAAGGTGCCGGTGACGGTTCTTTCGCGCTGCCAGCGCTTTGATCTCAAGCGCATCGAGCCGAAGGAACTCTCCAACCACCTCGCCCGCATCTGCGCCAATGAAGGCGTGAAGGTCGATGCCGATGGGTTGGCGCTGGTCGCGCGCGCGGCGGAAGGATCGGTGCGCGACGGGCTGTCGATCCTAGATCAAGCCATCGTGCAGAAATCGGGCGCCGCCGTCACCGCCGACGATATTCGCGACATGCTGGGCCTGGCCGATCGCGGCCGGGTGCTCGATCTGTTTGAGCATGTGCTGGCCGCGAACGCCGCCGGCGCTTTGACCGAAACCCGCGAGCAATATGATAAAGGCGCCGACCCCGCCTTGATCCTGCGCGATCTGTTGGATATCGCTCATGAGGCCGCCCGCGCCCAGGCGCTCGGCAAATCCGCTTTGGTCGGCCCCGCCGAACAGATCGCCCGCACCGGCGCGCTCGCTGAAAAAACCTCGCCGGCGCAGATTTCGCGGCTGTGGCAAATGCTTTTGAAAGCGCTCGATGAAGCCGCACGCGCGCCCGAACCGATCGCGGCGCTCGAAATGGCGATCGTGCGGCTGTGCGCGGCCGCACGCCTGCCGCCGCCGGAAGAAGCCGCGCGCCTGCTGCGCGAGGGGCCGAAAGGCGGCGGCGCTGCTGGCGGGCCGAGCGCCCCTGCCGGCGACAATAGCGGCCCGAAAATGGCGCGCTTTGAAGACGTCGTGGCGCTGATTTCAGCGCGGCGAGACGTCAATCTCGAAATCGAGGTCGAGCGCTATGTGCGGCTATCGCATTACGCGCCGGGCCATATTCGCTTTGCGCCAGGCCCCGGCATGCCGGACGATTTTCCAATGCGGCTTGCCCGCGCGCTGGGCGACTGGACCGGCGAGGACTGGGACGTCTCGGCCGAAGCGCCGCAAGGCGTGGAGAGCCTTGCCGAACGCCGCGCCCGCGAACGCGCCGCCGAAATGGCGGAATTGCAGTCTATTCCATTTGTCGCCGAAGCGCTGAATGCGTTTCCTGGCGCCAAGGTGTTGGGACTGCGCACCGAGGCGCCGGCCGAAGGCGCCGAAGTGCTCCCCCTCAAACGCGCCGCCAGAAAAAAGGATGCCGCCGGATGAAAGACATCTCCCAGATCATGCGCCAGGCCCAAGCGATGCAGGCCAAGATCGCCGAAGCGCAGAAAAAGGTCGAGCTATTGGAGGTCGAGGGCTCGGCCGGCGGCGGCATGGTGAAGGTGCGCCTGTCGGGCAAGCATCTGATGCTCGGCCTGACAATCAATCCCGAACTGCTGAAGCCCGAAGAAGCCGAAATCGTCGAAGACCTGGTGAAAGCCGCCTATGAAGACGCCCGCAGGCGCCTCGATGACGCCCAGCAAGACGCGCTGAAAGACGCCACCGCCGGCATGGGCATGATGCCCGGCTTTAAGCTGCCGTTTTGATGCGCGCAGCCCGCACGCCCACCGCCAGCCCCGAAATCGAGCGGCTGATCGAGCTGCTCGCCAAGCTGCCCGGCATGGGGCCGCGCTCGGCCCGGCGCGCGGCGTTGCATTTGCTGAAAAAGCGTGAGGCGCTGATGGAGCCGCTTGGCCTGGCGCTGACGCAGGCGGCGGCGCATGTCAAAACCTGCTCCGCCTGCGGCGCGCTTGACGCCGCCGACCCGTGCGCGCTGTGTACGGCGCAAAGTCGTGATGACGGCCTGATCTGCGTCGTAGCCGATGTCGCCGACGTCTGGGCGCTGGAGCGGGCGGCCGCCTTCAAGGGCCGCTATCATGTCCTGGGCGGCCTGCTTTCGGCGTTGGATGGGGTGCGGCCGGAGGATTTGCGAATTGGCGAACTCGTTGAACGCGCTTCAGGGCCGAGCGTGCGCGAAGTCATCCTGGCGCTGACCGCCACAGTCGACGGGCAAGCGACCGGCCACTACATCACCGAACAGCTGAGCCCAACAGGCGTCACGGTCACGCGGCTGTCGCACGGGGTTCCCGTTGGCGGCGAACTCGAATTGCTGGATGACGGTACGCTGTTTGCGGCCCTGCAAAGCCGGCGCCCGCTTTAACCTACAATTTTTAGTGGTCTTCGCCGCCCTGGGCGCGGCCATTTTCCGGCTGCATCGAATGGCCGTTTTCGTGACCATTTTCGCGGTCGATGCGGTCAACGGTTTGGGCGTCCTGGCTTTGGGCCAAGGATTTCACCAAGCCGGCCAGGCTCATGCGTACGCCGGTATCGCCGATCAAGTTGAAATTACGAACCAAATCAATGGTCGAGCGATTAGAATTGCCATTGCTTTCTTCGGTCTCGTAATCAATGCCGAGGCCGTCAAAAAAGAAGCTGACCGGCGTCTCCAGCCGCTGCGCGATCTGATACAGCCGCCCCGCGCTCACCCGATTGGCGCCGGTTTCGTACTTCTGGATTTGCTGGTAGGAGATGTCCAAAGCTTCGGCCAACTGCTCTTGCGTATATCCCAAAAGGGTCCGTCGCTTGCGTATCCGTTCACCGACCTGCTGGTCGATGCGAGCGGCGTGGCGCGCTCCCTTGAACCTGAAATTATCCACGCCGCGGCCTCCGACCCGTCCGCCAGCCAAACATTCGGCCTTGGTCGCACTGAGCCTTCTTTCACAATTAGTCAGGGTATGCCGTTTTTTTCATCAGTCAATGTATGTTCGTGATTGTGAACGATCATTTGCTGATCATACGCCAACAGAGTCTGGCGCTTTGCCTGCCGGCCCGGGTCATGTAGAACCGGACGGTTCGAGTCATCCTGCAAGGATCGTCCATGCCGCGCCGCGCCGCTTCGCTCACATTGTTAACCGCCGTCGTGCTTGCTGCGGGGCTGACGGCCTGCGCCGGCTCGGGGGGCGCCAAAGCCGAAAAACAGTTCGTCGAACAGCCGGTCGAACAGCTCTATAACCGCGCCGCAAATTTGTTGGATCAGCGCCGCTGGTCAGAAGCCGCCACCGCCTTTGAAGAGGTTGAGCGCCAGCACCCCTATTCCTCTTGGGCGCGCCGCTCGATGCTGATGATCTCGTACGCGAATTACGAAGCCAACAAGTACGACGAAGCGATCCAAAACGCCCAGCGCTTCATCTCGCTTCATCCCGGCAATGAGAGCGCGCCCTATGCTTACTATTTGATCGCGGTCAGCCAGTTTGAGCAGATCCTCGATGTCGGCCGCGACCAGAAAACCACCGAACTTGCCCTCAGCGCGCTGCAAGAGGTGGTGCGCCGCTATCCCGCTTCTGAATATGCTCGCGACGCGCGAGTCAAAATGGACATGACCTACGACCAGCTCGCCGGAAAAGAGATGGAAGTGGGCCGATTCTATCAATCGCGCGATCAGCATCTGGCGGCGATCAATCGGTTCCGCGAAGTGATCGACAATCCCAATTACCAGCGCACCAGCCACACGCCGGAAGCGCTACATCGGCTGGTGGAGTGCTACATCTCCGTTGGCATGACCGATGAAGCTCAGCGCGCCGCCGCCGTGCTTGGCTATAACTTCCCGGGCAGCGCCTGGTATGGTCGCGCCTTTGCGCTGATGACTGGCAAGGGCGTGCCGGTAGTCGGCGAAGGCGAAGCGCGCAAGCGCGGTTGGTTGAGCCGGGCGTTCGGCCGCCTTTAGGGCCTTGGCCCGGTTATGTCGAAGCCGGACAATATCGCCGTTGCTGATCTGACCGAAGCGCAAGCGGCCGCTGAGCTTGCGCGCCTGGGTCGCGAAATCACGACCCATGACGCGCGCTATTACCGCGATGACGCGCCGACCATTTCCGACGCGGCCTACGACGCCCTGCGCCAGCGCAACAGCGCCATTGAAGCCCGCTTTCCCAAACTCGTCCGGTTCGATAGCCCAAGCGTCCGCATTGGCGCCAAGCCGGTCGAGAAGTTTGGCAAGGTTGCCCATCGGGTCGCGATGCTGTCGCTCGACAATGCGTTTGCCGAGAATGACGCCCGCGATTTCCTCGCCCGCGTGCGGCGGTTTCTGAACTGGCCGGCGCAGGAGGCTTTGGCGATTGTTGCGGAGCCGAAAATTGATGGCCTCAGCGCCAGCCTGCGCTACGAGAACGGCGCGTTCGTTCAAGGCGCGACGCGCGGCGATGGCCGCGAAGGCGAAGACGTCACCGCCAATCTCGCCACCTTAGCCGACATCCCCAAGCGCCTGAACGCTCCATATCCAGACATTCTGGAGGTGCGCGGCGAGGTTTATATGGAGCGCGCGGCCTTTGCCGCGATGAATGCGCGCCTCGCTGCGGAAGGCGGTGCAGCCTATGTCAATCCGCGCAACGCCGCCGCCGGCGCACTGCGCCAGCTTGATGCGTCAATCACCGCCGCGCGCCCGCTGCGATTCTTCGCCTATGCCTGGGGCGAAGTGTCGGCGCCGCTTGCGGCCACGCAAAGCGAATGCGTCGCGCGGCTCGCAGCGCTCGGCTTTCCCACCAATCCGCTGATGCAAGTCTGCGCCGATGCGGACGGTTTGCTCAGCGTCTACCGCGCCATCCAATCCGTCCGCGGCGATCTTGCCTATGAGATCGACGGCGTCGTCTACAAGGTCGATCGCCTCGATCTGCAAGATCGATTGGGCTTTGTCTCGCGCTTCCCGCGTTGGGCGATCGCGCACAAATTCCCCGCCGAACAAGCCGAAACCGTGCTGGAAGGGATCGACATCCAAATCGGGCGCACTGGCGCGCTCACGCCAGTGGCGCGGCTGAAATCCGTATTTGTCGGCGGCGTCAC
This sequence comes from Hyphomonadaceae bacterium, assembly GCA_040381035.1. Lineage (GTDB taxonomy): Bacteria > Pseudomonadota > Alphaproteobacteria > Caulobacterales > Aquidulcibacteraceae > REEB506. The sequence continues at coordinate 28,221 of JBEIHY010000031.1, read as the reverse complement.
CGTCACCAACGCAACCCTGCACAATGAGAACTATATCCGCGGCCTCGACAATGACGGCGCGCCCATCCGCGACGGCAAGGATTTGCGCATCGGCGACACCGTGGTGCTGCAGCGCGCCGGCGATGTCATCCCGCAGATCGTTGATGTGGTGTTAGCCAAACGCCCCGTGGAAGCTGAGCCATTCGCCTTCCCGCATATTTGTCCGTGTCCGCTCAAAACGCCCGTCAGCCGCGCCGCCGCCGATGGCGCCGACGCGGCCGTTGCCCGCTGCAGCGGCGAATTTGCCTGCCCCTATCAGCGCATGGAGCATCTAAAGCACGTCGCCGCGCGGCGCGCATTCGACATTGAAGGCCTAGGCGACAAGCAGATCGAACTCTTCTTTGACCGCGGATGGCTCGCTGAGCCGGCCGCGATCTTCTCGCTGCACACCCATCGCGCGGCGATCCTTCAAGAAGAAGGCTTCGGCGACAAAAGCCTCGCCAATCTGTTCGCCGCCATCGATGCGCGCCGCACGATTGGCCTGGCGCGGTTTGTCTATGCGCTCGGCGTGCGCCATGTTGGCGAAACCACCGCCGGGGTGCTAGCGCGCCACTTTGAAACCTGGGAGGCGCTGGCCGCCGCGATCAATGCCGCCGCCAAAGCCGCACCTGGACCGGCTTATCGCGTGCTGGAAGAGATGAGCGGCTTGGGCGACGCGGCTCGCGCGGCCTTGATGGCCCGCGCCGACGCGCTTGATCCACACGCGGAAGATTTGTTTGCCGATCGCAGCATTGCCGCGCGGGGGGCCGCGCTGAAGATCAAGGGCCTCACCAGCCGCACCTGGGAAGCGCTCGCGCAAACCTTCCCCGATTGGCCCGCCCTCACGGCCGCCATCCGCGCCGCCACGGCCGAGGCGCCCGGCGAGGCGTTCCAAACGCTCGCCGCCATCGACGGCGTCGGCCCCGTTGCCGCCGAAAGCCTCACCCGCTTCTGGAGCGAACCGCACAATCGCGCAGCCCTCGATCGCTTGCTGGCGCAAGTGGCGATCCAACCCGAACCACGCGCCGCCAGCGCAAGCCCCGTCGCCGGCCTCACCGTTGTGTTCACTGGCACGCTTGAGAAAATGACCCGCGACGAAGCCAAGGCCCGCGCCACCGCGCTCGGCGCCAAAGTTTCAAGCTCGGTGTCCCAAAAAACCGATCTGCTTGTTGCTGGGCCTGGCGCCGGATCAAAGCTGGAAGAGGCCACAAAGCACGGCGTCAAAGTGATCGACGAGGACGACTGGTTGGCGCTGATCGCGGGGCATCAGACGTAAGTGAAGGCGTCACGATCGGCCAGCAGCGCCCGCAACACGCCAACATGCAGCCCGTGCCCGGTGGCATGGCCTACCAGCCGCCCGATCAGCGGCGCCCCGACCAGCGCCAGATCGCCCAGCGCATCAAGCACTTTGTGACGTACGAACTCATCGACGAAGCGCAAGCCTTCCGGATTGACCACCCGCCCCTGATCAACCGCAACGGTGTTGGCCAAAGACGCCCCACGCGCCAATCCCATGGCGTGATAGCGCTCCAGATCAGCAAGATGGCCAAAGGTACGCGCGCCGGCGATGTCAGCGGCGAAACGGCCTACATCCGTCATCGCAAACGCAATGGATTGCGCCCCGATGGCGGGGTCGGCGTAGGCGATAGAAAGATCGAAGCTGAGGCCCTTGCCCGGCTCCAAGCGCGCGAAACGCTCGCCCACGCGCACCTCAACCGGGCGCAGCACCTTAACCTCCGGGCGCGGGCCATCTTGCGCCACGCGTCCCGCCGCCTGCAGCGCCTCGACAAACGGCCGTGCCGAACCATCAAGGATCGGCGCCTCCGGCCCGTCGATTTCGATCAAGAGATTATCGAGGCCAAGTCCGAAACACGCGCACAGCAAATGCTCCACCGTGCTCAAGCGCGCGCCATAGGCATTAGCCAGGGTCGTGGCGTTGCGGGTGTCGACGACATGATCGAGGCGTGCGGGAATATCACCCTGCCCGTCGGCCAAATCTGTACGCCGAAACACGCGGCCATGCCCCGCAGGCGCGGGCAGGAAACGCACCTGCGCGGCGGCGGCTGAATGCACACCAATGCCGGCGACCGCCGCCGGCTGGGCGATGGTGGCTTGCATCAACGCGGATTGATCTGGCGGCGCAGAAAGGCGGGGATTTCCAGGTCCTCGTCGGCGGGCGGCGGCTCAGCCGGCCCTGCTTCTTCGCGCGCCGCGATCGGCGCGCGCGGCGACGCGGCGGCCGGCGGCGCAACGAGTTGCTCTTCCGCCTGCCCCTTCATCCAGCCAAACAGATTGAAGCCCTTTTTGCGCTCAGCCGCGGCCGGCTCATACTCCTCAGGGCGGAAATTCGGCCGCGGCTCATCAAGCGGGCCGCCGTCGCTGCGGGCGGCCGTGGGCGTGGCAGGCTGCTGCGGGCGGCGCGGCGGCAAGGCCCCGCCATAGCCATCGCCGGCGCGCCGGGCGGCGGGCACGATGGTCTGTTGCGAGACCACGGCTTCGTCATCAATACCCGTGGCGACGACCGATACGCGCATTACCCCTTCGAGCGTTTCATCAAAGGTTGAGCCCATGATGATGTTGGCGGCGGGATCGACTTCGGCGCGGATTTCATTGGCGGCGGCGTCGACCTCATAAAGGGTCATGTCAAAGCCGCCGGTGATATTGATCAGCACGCCGCGCGCGCCCTTCATCGACACGATGTCGAGCAGTGGATTGGTGATCGCGCCATGGGCGGCGTCGAGTGCGCGATTGGCGCCGCTGGCTTCGGCCGTGCCCATCATGGCGGTGCCCATTTCGGCCATCACGGTGCGCACATCAGCGAAGTCGAGATTGATCAGGCCAGGCATGACCATCAGGTCGGTAACGCCGCGGACGCCGGAATAGAGCACTTGATCGGCCATCGCGAAGGCCTCTGCAAAGGTGGTGCGGTCATTGGCGATGCGGAACAAGTTCTGGTTCGGAATGACGATCAGGGTGTCGACATGCTTGCGCAGCTCCTGCACGCCAGATTCGGCAATCACCATCCGGCGTTGGCCTTCAAAGTGGAACGGCTTGGTCACGACCGCCACCGTAAGGATGCCGCGTTCGCGCGCTGCGCGCGCAATCACGGGCGCTGCGCCCGTGCCGGTGCCGCCGCCCATGCCGGCGGCAACGAAGACCATATGAGCGCCGTCCAGCAAATCGACGATTTCGGGGATGGTCTCTTGAGCCGCCGCAGCGCCGACTTCGGGACGAGCGCCCGCGCCCAGGCCCTCGGTGATCGACACGCCGAGCTGCACTTTGGCGCCCGCCTTGGAGCGGGTCAGCGCCTGCGCATCGGTGTTGGCGACGACGAACTCCACGCCCTGCAGTTTGGCGTCGATCATGTTGTTGACGGCGTTGCCGCCCGCCCCGCCGACGCCAAACACCACGATCCGGGGCTTCAGTTCGTGCAGGGTTGCCCCGCTGACATGCATCATTCCCGGCTCCTGTCGCGGCCGCGCGCCCGGACCGCCCTACACCGGCATTTAAGCGGTGAATCGGTGTAAAAGTAGGGTGCTTCGCAGCGAATTAGAAGTTTGCGCGCAGCCATTCCCAGGCGCGATGCGCGATTTTTCCCACCGCTGCCGGCGAGACTGGCCCGCCAAACGCCCGCAAGGGTGTGGTTCGTCGCGTTTGCAGGCGCCGTTCGCCCGGTTGTCGGGCGCGACGCGCGCCCAGCAGCATCAGGCCGCCAGCCGCCGCGCTGACCGAACCGCTGGCCGCGCCGTGGCTCAATTCCGGAAAAGCGCTTGCCCGCGCGATCTTGACCGGCAGCCCGATCGCGGAGGCCGCAATAACTTCAATGCCGGCCAATTCCGCGCCTCCGCCGGTGATCGCCACCGGCCAACACTCGACAAAGGCGACCGGGGCGTGGCGCATGATCGCGGCGCGGATGGCGGTGAACTGGGCGTCAAGAGCCGCCGCAATCGGTTCGGCAATGTCGGCGCGGGTGGTTGAGGTGACATCCAGCCGGCCATCGCCGCCGATGCGCGGAATATCGACAAACCGGGCCGCGCCCGGCTGAAAGCCGCCAAACAACAGCTTGGCGCGTTCGGCCACGGCCACAGGCGCGCCAAGCCGGCGGGCCAAAGCGGCCGTGACATTGGCCCCGCCGCCCGCAACCACTTCGCAATGGGCAACGCCGCCGCCAACATGGATGCACAAGCCAATACCGGCCGCGCCGATATCAAGGGTGATGGCCCCGCTGTCGCGCGCTTCGCTGCTGGTGACGGCCAATGCAGCCGCCTGCGGTCCGGCGATGATGTGATTGAGGCCAAGGCCAACATCATCCAACAGATCGCGCACGCGCGTGATTTCGGCTTCCGCAACGCTGACGATATTGGCGTGCGCCGTGATGATCGAGCCGGCCTGACCGCGCGGATCGGCGCACAGCGCGCCATCATCGACTTGATAGCCCATCGCGGCAACGCTCAAGCGCGCCCGCTGCGGGGTATTGCCGGCCACAGCCGCGGCATTGAGCGCGGCGCGGGCGTCGGCCTCGCTGGTGCGCTCGGCTTGCACACGGCAGGCCGCTGCGGCGCGGCGGCTCGACATGCTGGAATGACCGCACACCAGCGCGACATTTTCCAGCACAAAGCCGGCCATTTGTTCGGCGCGGGCAAGCGCCAGCTTGATGGAGCGGGCGGGATCATCGCCCTCAGTTTGGGCGACAGCGCCAATCCCGACCAGACGCACGCCGCCAAAGGCGTCGCGCGCGCCAATCATGGCGAGCGTGCGCGAAGCGCCAAGATCAATCAGCCCAAAGGCGTCGTCGGCGATCATGCTGGGCCCTTATACATCGCTGTGACCGGGAGCGCCGGACAGTTGCGACGCCGGCGCAATCACCACCTGGCCCGGCGCGCGCAGGTCGATGCGGGCAAGCGCGCGCGTCTTCAAACCATAGCGCGCCTCGGCGGCGGCAAAGCGATCGAGTGCGCCAGCCACATCGCCGGCCGGCAACATCAAGCTTGGGCCGTTCTTGAGTTGCACCGTCCAGCGGCGCTGATGGACATAAGTCAGGCTTGCAACGCGCATGGCGAGCAACGGGCGGGCTTCCAGTGCAGCCAATGCGGGCGACGCAGCCGGTCCAGCGCCAGCGCCGATCAGCAAAGGCAGGCCGTCGTCCTTGCCCGGGGTGGCCGCGATCGGGCGACCGGCGGCGTCAATCGTCAGCGTGCGGCCTTCCACGCGCCAGCGGGCCACCGCCTCGCGCCGCTCCACCGCCACGACCAGTTTGTTGGGCCACAGCCGCGCAACACGGACATTTTGCACCCAGTCGATCTGTTCGATCTGCTGCTTGATTACCCGCGGCTCGGCGGCAAACAGCGAACGTCCCGCAGCGTCATGGACGGCCTTTTCAACATCGGCCGCGCGCTGACCGGCAACGCCGCCAATTTCAACAGCCATCTGGAAGCCGGCCTTGGCGGCGACGCCGTCCGCCACTTCGGCCAAAGCATTGCGGGCGTCGACCAGCGAGCCGCCCATCCACATCGCCCCGGCAAGCGAGCCGCCAACCAGCAGCAAAAGCCCCGGCAACAAGGACTTGGGCGTCGGCGCCCCGCCGCGACGACCGGCGCCGACCATTTGCAACATGGCCAGGCGCGCAACCTTTTTCGGTTGCGGCGGCGGCGGGGGCGCACCCCGCCCAGTGCGGCGCGGTTTCATCGCGGCCATGAGGCGTCCTCCAGCATCCATTGCACCAGCTGGTCATAGGTCATGCCGACATGAGCCGCCTGTTCGGGGGCCAGCGATGTCGGGGTCATGCCCGGCTGGGTGTTGACCTCCAACAGAACCAGACGAGCCGTTTCGGAATCGTAACGAAAATCGGACCGCGACAATCCGCGACAGCCCAAAGCGTCATGGGCGGCTTTGGCGACGCGCAAACATTCCGCAGTCACTTCTGCCGGGATCTTGGCCGGCAGTTCATGGCGCGAGCCGCCCTCGGCATATTTGGCGTCAAAATCATACCACTCGCCAGCCGGTACGATTTCAGTAACGGCCAGCGCCCGATCGCCCAGCACCGCCACGGTGAGTTCCTTGCCGGCGATGAATTCTTCGACCATCACCGTCTCGCCATAGGCCCAATCGGGATCAAGCAGTTGTTCGGGCGGTCGATTGGCGCCCTGACGCACGATAAAGACGCCGTACGATGATCCGCCGACATTCGGCTTCACAACATAAGGAACCGGCAGCGGATGGGTCTTGGCGGCCTCTAGGCGGTTCATGACGCGGTCTTTGGCCAATGGCAGGCCGGCGGCGGCGAACACGGCTTTTGAGCGCGCTTTGTCCATGGCGATGGCAGAGGCCAGAACGCCGGAATGGGTATAAGGCACGCGCATGAAATCGAGCACGCCCTGAATGCGGCCATCCTCGCCCCATTCGCCATGCAGGGCGTTGAACACCACATCCGGCGCGAACGCCTTGATCTGTTCGGGCCATTGCGGCTCTTGGGGATCAACGCCCAGAACCTGATGGCCCAACCGTTCGACCGCCGCCACAACGCCGGCGCCAGTCGACAGCGAAACGCTGCGTTCGGGGCTCAAGCCCCCTAACAGCACGACAACCCGCATACCCATCTCCCACGCGGCTTGAAGCAGCCCTTCCGGCGCTCATTGCCGTCTTTGAAGCCCATTCAAAAACACCTGGCAGAGTTAAGAAGGACTGAGGCCCGACAAGGGCGAAGCGAGTATTTTTCGTTGCCGAAAGATGAACTTTAGGAGGGCGCCGGCGCCGCTTGATTGGGCGCCGGCCAAGCGCGGGGGCCCCGGCGCCAAAGTCGGGCTTGGGCGGGCCCCGCTCCGCCGCCAATATGACCAAAATCAACCGCTGGGGGACTTGAATGGCGCCGATCCTGTTGCGCTATGCCGAAGCCGATGCGCCATATGGCGAACACTTGCTGTTTAGTTTGACCGAAGCCGGTTTGAGCGTTTCGGCCGCCCCCGCCCCGGCAACGCGCCAGCGCAGCGCCGCCCAGGCCGAAGCCAGCCAGGCGGTGGTGGTCTTGTGGTCGCGCCAGGCGCTGCGCTCACCCGCTTTGCTGCTGCAGGCCGCCATGGCCAAGGCCAAGGGCAAGCTGGTGGCGGCGCGTATTGAACACGGCGTTGGCCCCCTGGGCGACGCCGTGATGATCGATTTGACCGATTGGCGGCGCGGCTTGGCGGCCCTCACCGCCACTTTAAGCGCCCCCCCCAAAGCTGCGCGCGCCGCCGGCTGCGCTTCCCGATTGCAAGCGACGCCAGCCGCAACAGCCGGCGCGTGGTCAGAGCCGAAGGTTCAAGCCGTCAAACCGGCCAAGACAAGGGGGTGGGCCTGGATGGCCGCGCTCGCTGTTGTGGGCATTTGCATCGCCGGGCTCGCGCTTCTCCAAAAACTCGGCTAAAAGTTCATGCGACATTCACCGCACCCACGGCATACCCCACCTATGACCGACGCCCCCCCGCCGATCGACGCGCCCATCCGGCGCAAACGAACCGCATTTGCGATTTGGCTTTTGGGTTTGGGTCTGGCTATTGCAGCCGTGGCTGGCGGCGTGGGGCCGATGCTCGGGCGCTGAGCCTCCGGTCAGGGTTTGCCGATCCGTTTGATTTCCCAACTTAGTTCAACGCCGCTGTGGGCTTTCACCGCTGCGCGCATCTCCTCGCCAAGCCCCTCAATATCAGCGGCCGTTGCCTCAGCGACATTGATCAGAAAATTGCAGTGCTTTTCACTGATCACGGCGCCGCCGCGCCGGCGCCCGCGAAGACCTGCGGCGTCGATGACGGCCCAGGCGCGGCGCTGATTGGGCGTTCCCGGCGGATCGGGATTGGCGAAGGTAGAGCCGCCGGTCTTTTCTCGGATCGGCTGGGCGGCTTCACGACGGGCGCGAAAGGCGTGCATTTGCGCTTTGATGGCGGTCGGATCGCCGCCGGGTTCGCCCTGGAGAACCGCATGGGTGAAGATCACCGTCTCCGGGAACGCCGAATGGCGGTAGCTGAAGCCGGCTTCGGCCGCGCCAAACGCGACCGCCCGCCCGGCCCTGTCCACGCCATGGGCCGACACCAGCACATCCTTGATTTCACGCTCATAACAGCCGGCATTCATGCGCAGCGCCCCGCCGATCGTGCCGGGAATGCCGACGAGAAACTCGAACCCGCTGTAGCCCAACGCGGCGGCGGCTTCCGCCACCTTGGCGTCGAGCGCGCCAGCGCCGACCTCCAACCGCCCAGCGCCGAGATCGCGCACACCGCCAAACGCTTTGCCCGCTAGCCGCACCACCACGCCATCGACGCCGCCATCGCGCACGATCAGATTGGAGCCGACGCCAATCACCGTCACCGCGATGGTGGGATCGAGCGCAGCCAGAAAGGCGGCCAGATCCTCACAGTCGGCCGGCAGAAACAGCGCCTGGGCAGGCCCGCCAACGCGAAACCAAGTGAACGGCGCCAGCGCCTCGTTAGCGATCACGCGCCCGCGCGCTGGCGGAAGGGATAGAGTTGTACTCATGGCCGTGGCGGTTGAACGGGCAACCGGCGGTTCTGTCAATGCAGGCCAGCGCTTCCTGGCGGCCCCTTACTCCCAGCGTACCCAGCGCCCATGCGGATCGATGGCGCACAGCCGGCGGTGAACGCGGCCCGGCCAGCTGAACTGGTCGATGCTGAAACCGTCGCCCTGGCCGAACACATTGTCATGCTCCATCCGCAACCAGATCAGCCGATGCTGGGCGTCGGCGCCCGTGCCGGCATTGTCCAAAGCACCGCGCACGCGCGCGCGGGTGGCAGGCGAAAAGTATTGAAAAGCAACGCTGTGATAGACAATCGTGGCGCCGCGCGGCAGCGGACCGTCGAGCTTTTTGGCCAGCCATTCGCCGGCATCTGCCTGATCGGGCGGACGGCCATGGGCGATGGCCAGCGCAATGGCCTTATCGAGCCGCTGATGGCGATCGCGCTGATCGGCCCACACGAAACTCTTTAACCGCAGGCGTTGGGCGGCGTCGCGAACATCAAGCGGATTGAGATCGCAGGCGCTGCGCGCATCAATGCGGATGCGCGCCGGCATCACCGGCGCTGCCCCCTGCCAATCGGTGTCGATCAAGGGCGCTTCAGAGGTGGTCTGGCCCCAGGCCCAATCGCGGGCGCGATAGGCAAAGCGGTCCCATTGCTGCAGCAGGCCGGCGCTGGCGGCGAGTTCAAGCAGATGAAGCGGCTCGCCGCCCCGACCGGCTGCGGCAAAGGCCGGCAATAGGCCAATCGCGCGGCGCACTTCATTGGTTTGCGGGGCATGGGTGAGAAAGCTCTCATACCAGGCGCGGTCTTTCCGAAACGCATTGAGCGCGGCGGCGACAGCCGCTTTGGCGTCCCCTGGCTTCTTGTCGGTCGGGAACGCTGCGGCCAGCGCGCTATCGCGACTGTTCAGGGCGCTGGCGTGCAGCGCGCCGGCGACGCGCAGCGCCACCGCATCGCCCACCGCCCGATCCAACCGCCCGCGGATCAGCCGAAAACAGGCGCCGCCGGCGGCGACATCGACGCCCAGCCCTTCCAGCAGCGCTGCCGTAAACGGTGAGCCGAGCGCTGCGCAGGCGGCGGCCTGCTCAAAAAACGCCGCCTCCCCCACCGATCGTGCGACCAGATCATCCGTATCCGTCATGAAATCATGATGAACTGATTTTCACGTCCGCACCAGGGCACGCGCTCACACCGCCGCCAATGCGCCCGCCAACGCCGTTGTAACCGCCAGCTGGCAGCTCTCCAACACGCCGTCATTGGCGAGCGCGGCGGCGACCTTGCCGGACGTCGGTTCAATCGCGATTTCGCCTTACCACATGGTGTTGGAGCCATTGCGCCAAAGCTGGCCGCCCTTGCGCACGACGAGGCCAAGCGCGCCATTGCCGCCGAAAGGTGGGGTATGCAGTCGGTCCCAGCTTGCGGCTGAAAGAACCGCCGAGCGATCGGCATGGGTGCGCAGGAATGCGATCAGATCAGCAAGCGGCAGATGCACACGGCCGGCGGGGCCGAGGACGGCGGGATTGTCGGCGGTGGTGTCCGGCGCAATGGGGTTGTGCTCAGCGGACATGAGCTTGGCGAAATGACCCCAGGGTTGATCGCCGACCGGCGCACCAAACCCGGCGCGCGCCATGCCGAGCGGCTGAAACACATGCTTGGCGATCAGTGTTTCCCAGGGCTCGCGGGTGGCTTGCTCCACCATGGCGCCGGCGATGATGAAACCGGAATTCGAATAGCCGCCGGAGGCGCCGAGCGCTGCCGTGGGTTTCTGCTTGAAGGCTTGGCTGGCCCACTTCAGCCCGTCGTCACGCACATCGGCGGTGCTGTCATGATAGGCTCGGAATTGCAGCATCGGGATAGTCGCGCCGAGCCCGGCATGGTGGCTCATCAAATGCAGGAAATTGGCGTCGGCATAGGGCTGCGGAATGGCGCCGAGCTTGGCGCCCAGTCGGCTGGCGACAGTGCCCGTCCATGCCACCGCGCCCTGCTCAACGAGGCGCGCGACGAGCGTGGCGGGCATGGACTTGGTGATGGAGCCGACATGCCACACATCGTTGAGCCTAACCTGGGCGGGGCCATCCAGCCGGCGCACGCCATCGACCCAGCCGCGCGCCGCGCCGCCACGAGCCTGCGCCATCGCCGCGATCGCCGGGGAGCTCGCCTGCACACGCAAAGCCGCGAGCGCCTCTGGCGTCAGCGCCGCGATCGGCGCAGCGAACTGGCCAGCCTCGCCGCGCTTCAACAAAAGCGGGCGCGGTCGGCCTTGCGTCCAGGTCGCTTGGATGTCGTTGCCGACGAGCTTGCCGGCCAGCCGGCCAGCCGGCCCCTGACCGCTGGAACCTGGATGCGGATATCGTCGGCGCACAGGGTGACCGCCTCGGTCGCGATCGGCGCACCGCCCTGATCCAGATTGTAAAGCGTCACCGCGCCGTCGGCAGCAATCGCCAGCCGCGGCCGCAAGCCGCCTGGCCCGCCAAGAATGCCCGTCCAATCACCGATCAGGCCCGCCGCTGGCGCGGCGGCCGCTTTCGCTTAGCCTGTGAACAGCGCGCTCGCCAAGCCCGCAAGACCGGCCAATACAGGGCGTTTGGTTATCGTCATCGCCGCTCCATAGCGGCAGACGGCGCCAAAATCGAGGTGCGTCTAGGGCTTTGGGTCCGGCGCCGGCTTCACACTTGGCGGAATGTAGAGCCCGAACGCCCGGCCCGCCACAAAGCGCCCAGCCCCGCCACCCGGCGCCTCGGGACATTGATCGGCGACCTTGCGCACCAGCGGAGCGGGATCGGGCGTCAGCAATTTTGCAACGGCGTCGGCGAAGGGCTCGGCGGCTTGGTAGGCGTCGCCGATCGGGCTGAGGCTGCCCCGATCCATCGCGATCTGGGCCCGGCGCGACCAGGCAAGCTCGCCGATGACTGGCCCTTCGGCGCCGTTGCGCGCCTGCATTTCGGCGGCCAATCCGCCAAGGCCAATCGGCAAGCGCACCGATCCGGGGCCGGGAATGAAGCGGCTTGCCGCCGCCGACACGACACTGGAGGCCGCGCCCGTGCGGGTGACGCCGGTGATGGCGGCGCTGACCTGCAAAGCCGCGGGATCATCGTCTGGGGCGATCTCAAACCGTTCAGCCAATTCCAGGCACAATTGGCGGTCCATCTCGGCGGCGATCGGGGCGACTTCGTTTGCGGTGAAGGCGGCATTGGGGCCAAGCCGCACTTGCGTTGGCAAGATTGCGACGCGGCTGACGCCCGCCAAAGCGGCGGCGTCGACAAACTGGCGCTGGGTCGCTGCGCCGTGCTGGGCTGAATCGCTGAGGCGGGTGTAATCGCTCATGAAGCCGCTTTGTGTGGTGGGCTTGGTGACGCACGCGGCGAGGCTCAGGGTCAATGCGGCGGCGAAGAGAGATTTGGATGTCATGCCTGCCGAGGTACGCCGCTGTGGCCGCGCGGCAAAGACAAGCGCACTGACAATGCCGTGACCGGGGCGCTGAAGGGGCGCCGGTCATCCGCAGGGCAATGCCTGGCAGAAGCAGCGCCGTGACCGGCTGTTCAAACGCAACCGCCACCGGCGCCGGATAGACACAATCAACGCCGCCACGGCGGATGTAGGTCAGCTTGGCTTCGGTGTCGCAGACCCAATAATCGCGAACGCCATGCTGGGCAAAGAGTTTCGCCTTCCGGCCAAGGTCTTTGCGCTGGGTTGTGGACGCGACCTCAATCAGCAGATCGCAATCTGCGCCGCGAACATCTTCTGGCGAAAAGCGCCGCGGATAAACGATCAAGTCCGGCGCGGTGAAGGATCGGCCGCGTTTGAAGCCGTCGAGATAAACGCTCGGCTCGCTATCGACCCAATGGGTCTCATTAAGCCCATAACTCAGCGTCTTTATAAGCCAGCGCTTCAGCCGCAGATGCGCCGGGTTATGGCCTGCATTGGAGCCACTTCCCCATCCAGCAGTTCAAACTTTTCGTCTTCGTCCAAAATCCCAGCCGCGATCATGGCGCAGACATCCTTAACCGTGAAGCCGATGCGTTCGTCGTTCTCTGAGGGGGTCGTCAGTAGAATTGGCATGGGTTGAAGCCTAGCACAGCTTGGCGGCGCAGCGAATGCCTGCGGCGCGCTCCATTGACGCCGCCAAAGAAGCGCCGCTAGTGTCCGCGCGCTCATAACCGACTTGCGCGCATGGGGCGAAGCCGTGCTCTCCCGTCCGCGCCTTACCCTGGGGAAATGGCCATGAAGGCGCTTGTGCCGATCAAGCGGGTGCTTGACTACAATTTGAAGGTCAAAGTGAAGGCCGACCAAAGCGGCGTTGACCTCACCAATCTGAAAATGTCGATGAACCCCTTCTGCGAAATCGCCGTCGAAGAAGCCGTTCGCTTGAAGGAAAAAGGCATCGTCGCCGAGATTATCGCGGTATCGATCGGCCCGGACGCAGCTCAGGAAACCATCCGCAATGCGCTGGCGATGGGCGCCGATCGCGGCATCCTGGTGAAGGCCGATGGCGATGTGGAGCCGCTGGCGGTCGCCAAGATCTTGAAGGGCGTCGTGGAGGCCGAAGGCCCGCAGCTTGTCATCCTCGGCAAGCAGGCGATTGATGATGACAGCAACCAGACCGGCCAAATGCTCGCCGCCCTGCTCGGCTGGCCGCAAGGCTCGTTTGCCTCCAAGGTCGTGATCGAAGCCGCCAAGGCGAGCGTCACCCGCGAAGTCGATGGCGGCCTGCAAACCGTGGCCCTCGACCTACCCGCGATCGTCACCACCGATCTGCGCTTGAACGAGCCGCGCTATGCGTCGCTCCCCAACATCATGAAAGCGAAAAAGAAGCCGATCGATGTAAAAGCACCCGGCGATTACGGCGTTGATGTCACGCCGCGCCTGAAGGTGCTGAAAGTCACCGAGCCGGCCAAGCGCCAAGCCGGGATCAAAGTCAAAACCGTCGCCGAACTGGTCGATAAGCTGAAGAATGAAGCGGGGGTGATCTGATGGCTGTTCTGGTTGTTGCCGCGCACGACAATGCGTCGCTGAAAGAAGCCACCCACAAGGTGGTCACCGCAGCCCTTGGCATTGGCAGCGATATTGATGTGCTGGTGGCGGGCTCCAATGCCGCTGATGTCGCCGCCAAGGCCGCGAAAATCGCGGGCGTGCGCAAAGTGCTGCACGCCGATGGCGTGGGCCTTGCCCAACAGCTTGCCGAGCCGTTGGAGGCGCTGATCGCGCCTCTCGCGGCCGGCTATGACGCGGTGCTGTTTGTCGCTGACGCCAATGGCAAGAACATCGCCCCGCGGGTCGCCGCCAAGCTCGATGTGATGCAGATTTCCGGCGCCATCGAAGTCAAAGGCCCGAAAACCTTCGTCCGTCCGATCTATGCCGGCAATGCGCTGATGACGGTGGAATCGACCGATCCGAAAATCGTCGCCACCATCCAGGCCACCGCCTTCAAGGCCGCCGGCGAAGGCGGCGCGGCGCCCGTGGAAACCATCACTGCGCCGGCCGGCCCCGGCAAAAGCGCGTTTGTCGGCGAAGAGCTTTCCAAGTCCGATCGGCCTGAGCTGGCCGCCGCCAAGCGTGTGGTTTCGGGTGGGCGCGCGCTTGGCTCCGACGAGAAATTCAAGTCGGTGATCGAACCGCTCGCCGACCAGCTCGGTGCGGCCATCGGCGCCTCGCGCGCAGCGGTCGACGCCGGCTACGCGCCCAACGATTATCAGGTCGGCCAAACCGGCAAGGTTGTCGCGCCGGAGCTGTATGTCGCGGTCGGCATTTCCGGCGCGATCCAGCACCTCGCCGGGATGAAGGATTCCAAAGTGATCGTCGCGATCAACAAGGATGAAGAAGCGCCGATCTTCCAAGTCGCCGATTACGGCCTTGTCGGCGATCTGTTTGTGCTCGTGCCGGAATTGCAGGCCGAGTTGAAAAAGGCGATGGGCTGATGGCAAGCACACTCTACGCGATCTCTGCGCCGGTCTATGTGCGGATGCTGGGCAATCTCGCCCACATCCTCGACAAGGCCGCCGCCCACGCCGCCGCAAAGAAAATCGACGAGGCCGTGTTTGTGTCCCTGCGCCTGGCGCCGGACATGTTCCCGCTGGCGCGCCAGGTGCAAATCGCCTGCGATATCTCCAAATTCGGCATGGCGCGGCTTGCCGGCGTCGACGCGCCGCGCCACCCAGACGAAGAAAAAACTCTTGCCGAATTGAAGGACCGCATCGCCAAGACGCAGGCCTTCTTTGAATCGCTCAAGCCCGAGCAGATCAACGGCAAGGAAACCGACATTCTGGAGTTCAAAGTCGGCCCGCCCGGCAATCAGCGCGACATGCGCTTTACCGGCGCCGATTATGTCCAGGCCTGGATCACACCGAACCTCTATTTCCACATAGCCACGGCGTACGCGATTTTGCGGTCAAACGGCGTGGATGTGGGCAAAGCGGACTTTTTGGGCGGCTGACCGGGGGGCTGCTACGCCGGTGCGGGATAGCCCTGCGCGCTATCCCGGGCCCGCCAAGGCAAAGCCAAAATGTGGCAAGGCCAGCGCAAAAACAAATCCGGCGGGGTTGCAACCGCGCGCCCAATGGCCCCTCGCCTTGGAGCCCGCCCCCCGCCATATTCGCCCCGCCCGCCTTCACCCAGATTGATCTGCTGCTTACGCTGTTGCGCCGGCTGATCGCTGGCGTGTTTTGGCCCGCGGGCCGCGCCTCGCCGTCGCCGTTGCGGCGCTGTTTGGCGCGCACCGAAGCGGCGCTGGCGCAGGCGATCCGCACAGCGCTGGCCGCGTCTGACGAAGCCACGCCTGAGCTTGACGACGAAGCCTTGGTCGCCTGGTTTGCGCGCGCCCACGGCGCTGGCGGCGCACATCGAGCCCACAACACAAGTACTTCTTCCGCGCGTCGCTTGCCGCAAACAAAACATATCGACCTGCAAGCGTCACATGGGTCAGAATCGATAAGTCCGGAGCAGCGGCGTTACCACCGCCGCGCGCGGTTTGAAATGTGGGCGCAGGCGAGGGCGCCGCCGATCCAGGCCCGCAGCTTGATCGCCAGCGCCCCCGCGCGCGACGCATGAAAATTCTTCAAACACCGCCTTGGCCTAAGCCTCGCGCGGTGGCTGGCGCTGGCAAAAGCCGCTTCCACATCTCCTAAAGCACGCCGCCTCACAACCCAACCGGGTGGCGAGCGCACGCTTGAGTGGCGCATGATTTTCTTTCGCAGGTGCAGCATGGGCCTTGTTGCGCGGGCGAAAAAAGGTCATCTTAGAAAAATCGTCATGATGTCGATTGGCCGCATTGCGGCTGGCGCGGCTGACAGGTGAACATATCACCGAAAAAGAGGCGGACGGACTAATGGCTCCCATGAACCAGATCCACACAGTCGGTGTGGTTGGCGCCGGCCAAATGGGCAATGGCATCGCCCATGTGTGCGCACTGGCCGGCTATGAAGTGCTGCTCAACGATGTGGATGAATCGCGCATCGATATCGGCCTGGACCAGATCAAGCGCAACATGGCCCGCCAGGTCAGTCGCGGCCTGATCAAGCAGGACGCGATGGAAGCTGCCCTGCCGCGCATCCGCAAGGCCGCCAAGATGGCCCATCTTGAAGGCTGCGACCTCGCCATTGAAAGCGCGGTGGAGAAGGAAGAAATCAAGCGCGCGATTTTCAAGGGGCTCTGTGAGGTGCTGGCGCCGAATGCGCTGCTGGCCTCCAACACGTCTTCGATCTCGATCACCCGCCTTGGCGCCGGCACCGACCGGCCCGACCGTTTCATCGGCGTTCACTTCATGAACCCGGTGCCGCTGATGAAGCTGGTTGAGTTGATCCGCGGCCTGCAAACCAGCCAGGAAACCTACGAAACCTCGATCCGCTTTGTCGAAAGCCTCGGCAAAACCATTGCCAATGCCGAAGATTTCCCGGCCTTCATCGTCAACCGCGTGCTGATCCCGATGATAAATGAGGCGGTCTACACGCTGTATGAGGGCGTCGGCTCGGTTGAAGCGATCGACCGCGCCATGCGCATGGGCGCCAATCACCCGATGGGCCCGCTGGAGCTGGCCGATTTCATCGGCCTCGACACCTGCCTGAGCATCATGCAGGTGCTCAATGAAGGTCTCGCCGACACCAAGTACCGCCCCTGCCCGCTCTTGGTGAAATATGTCGAAGCCGGCTGGCTCGGCCGCAAGACCCAGCGCGGATTCTATGACTACCGCGGCGAAAAGCCGTCGCCGACGCGGTAAGGCCTGCGCCGCAAAACAGCATTTGCCGCCATGCATCGTTTCCGTCACAAGACTTTTCCCATTTCAAAACGGGGCACGGAAACGTCACGCGCGGAGGGGCAAATGGCCCGGATCAATCGGCAATGGGTTTTGGCGCGCCGCCCGGTCGGCGAAATCGCGGACGGCGATCTGAAACTGATCGAAGGGCCGGTTCCCCAGATTACAGAAGGCCAGGCGCTGGTGCGCAATATCTATCTCTCACTCGATCCCACCAACCGGATCTGGATGAGCGATATGGATCAATATCTGCCGCCGGTCGAAATCGGCGCGGTGATGCGCGGCGGCACGATTGGCGTAGTGGAAGAGAGCAAGAACCCGGATTTTCCGGTCGGCGCGATTGTCTCGCCCGGCCTGTCGGGCTGGCAGGATTATGAGATCGCAATGCCCGGCATTGCCCGCGCGCTGCCGACCATTCCGGGGCTGCCGATCACCGCATTCATGAGTGTGCTGGGCGTCACCGGCTGGACGGCCTATTTCGGTCTGCTCGATATCGGCCAACCCAATCCCGGCGATACGCTGGTGGTGTCAGCGGCGGCCGGCGCCGTCGGCTCCATTGTTGGCCAGATCGGCAAAATCAAGGGCTGCCGCGTGATCGGCATCGCGGGGTCGGACGCGAAATGCAAATGGGTGGTCGATGAACTCGGCTTTGACGCCTGCATCAATTACAAGACCCAAGATGTCGGCGCCGAACTCGATCGCTTGGCGCCCAAAGGTATCGACATCAATTTTGAAAATGTCGGCGGCCCGATCATGGACGCCGTGATGGCCCGGATGAACAATTTTTCCCGCATGCCATTGTGCGGCATGATCTCCACTTACAACGCCGCCGGCGAGGTTGCCGGCCCCAAGCACTTCACCCAAATCCTGATGAAGCGCATCAGTGTGCGCGGCTTCATCGTGATCGATTATTTCCCGCGCATGGCCGAAGCAGTTGCGGACTTGTCGGCTTGGCTGATGGCCGGCAAGCTGCACTACAAGGTGCATGTCGACCACGGCCTGGAGAACGCGCCGATCTCGGTGAAGCGGCTGTTCAGCGGCGATCATGACGGCAAGCTGCTCGTCCAGATCAGCCCCGATCCGACGGCGGCGACATGAAGGAACTGAAAGGTCAATCCTGGGCGTTCGATGATATTCCGATCGGCTATGTCCATATGTTCGGTGTGGCCGCGGTCGATGCCGACGACTTGCGCCTGTTCGTCGATCGCTTCGCGCCTCACCTGCCGCTCAAGGGCAGCGGCGGCGGCGGCGGCGGCGGCGGCGGCGGCGGCGATGAAGCCCCGTCCCCGCCGGCAGCGCAAGCGCATGTCTATGCGCTATGGTCACGTATGCTGTGGGAAGAAACCAAAGACTGGCCGGTGCTGGCGCGCCTGGGTCAGGACGCCCTGCGCTGGTACAAAACGGCCCATGCAGGCGATGTGCTGAGCGTGCGGCTGACGTTCATGGCCAAGGATGCGGTAAGCCAAGACCGCGGGATCCTGATCGCCAATCACGAGGTGCTGAACCAGCATGGCGAGCTGATCATGGCGCTGATGACGCGCACGGTGATGGGGCGCAAATAGGCCCCCGTCGTCTTCCCCGCCCTTTGTCAGAGCGGGGAAGCAAACGATGGGAGGCGCTTTATGCCAAGGGCGTGGTGGCGCGCATCTGGGCTTCAGCCTGCGCTTCGGCGCGCATCATCGCGCGCTGCACGATCTTGGGCCAGGTCAGCAGCGAGACCATATGCGCATAAACTGGGCCGAGAATGCCCTGGTCGCGCAGACGGATAAACGTATCATGCGGCAGCGCGTTCAGCTTGTCTTCCGACACCGCGAAATAGTCGGCGATTTTCACTTCCTGCTGGGTGCCGTCGGGATTGGCTTGCGCGATCGTGACGCTCTTTTCTTCAAACAGGTCGAGCTGAATGAGCTGTTGAACAAAATCTTCGGTGCCGCGGCGATGGCGTTCAAATTCCTTGCAGAACTCGATCGCTTCCTGGGTATACTGCGTCGGCTGGCCATTTTCAAAGAATGGCACTTCCGGATTCTCGCCGACCATCGGGGCGGCCCGGTCGACGCAGACCAACAGTCGTTCGGCGTCGTCATCGGCGGCAAAGACGAACGGATAGCGACGCACAAAGGCCGGCAGATAGGCTTCCGGATCGACTTCGCCATTGCCGCCAACAAACACATTGTCGCCCTGGCGCGCGCCCATCACGGCCAACGGAACCTTGTTGGCGCCGGCAAAGATCAGCGGATAGGAGGCCGCGGCAACGCCAAATTCATTGACGGTGATCGGAACCACATGCGCTTCCATCAGGAACATAAACGGCTGAGCAATGCGCTTGACGCCGAGATTGCCATGCCGATCAAGCGACAAGGGCTCCGGTTGGCGATAAAACAAAACGTTTCCGCTCAACTGCGGCTCGGTCGGGGCGCCAGTCATGGGCTTCTCCTGTCACACGTCTATGGGAGGGTTTGGCACGGGATGATTTGACCGGCTTCAACCACGAAAAAGCCCCCACCGCAACCACGCGGCGCCGGCGCCCATCATCCAAGCCCCTTGCCGGCCGACGCGGGCGGCTTCACAAACAGCCGCAAATCTTGAGAAAGCCCGCTGATGCCCATCGCCTATCCCGAAATCTTATCGCTGACTGGCGAGCCGTTCAGCGCCCGCTATACCGATCGCGAAACCATGCTCTATGCGCTTGGCGTCGGCATGGGCGCAGACCCGATGAACGAAAAGGAACTGCCGTTCGTATACGAAAACGGATTGAAGGCTTTGCCGACCATGGCGACCGTGATCGCCTGGGGCGCGGGCGTGCTGGTTGGCAAGATGGGCATCAATTACTTGATGGTCGTGCATGGCGAACAGAAGGTGGAAATCCACAAGCCGCTTCCAGCCGACGCCGACATCGAAGCCGCCACCCGCGTGCTGGGCGTTTTCGACAAGGGGGCCGGAAAGGGCGCGGTGATCTACACCGAAACCGTCATCACCGAGGCCGGCGGCGCCAAGCTCGCGACCTTGGTTTCATCCACCTTCGCCCGCGGCGACGGCGGCTTTGGCGGCCCCTCCGAAGGCGCACCGGAGCCGCACGCCGTGCCGAACCGGCCGCACGATTCGGCTTGCGCATTGGCCACGCGGCCCGATCAAGCTCTGATCTATCGCTTGAGCGGCGATCGCAATCCGCTGCACTCCGATCCGAACATCGCCAAGATGGCCGGCTTCCCGCGCCCGATCCTGCATGGCCTGTGCAGCTATGGCGTTGCCTGCCGTGCGGTGCTGCAGACCTATGCCGACTATGATCCCGCGCGCATCAAGCATTTCGATGTCCGCTTCTCAGCGCCGGTGTTTCCCGGCGAAACGATCGAAACCCGGATGTGGAAAGACGGCGACGTGATCAGCTTTGAATGCGTCGTGCTGGAACGCGGCGTCACCGTGATCAAAAACGGCCGCTGCGTGCTGGCGTGACGCTGACCCGACGCGACCTCGCACTTGGGGCGAGTGCTGCGGCGCTGGCCGCCTGTGGCCCCAAGACTGCCCCGCCACCGATGGCGTTCGACAGCCTTTTGGACGATTTCGCCCGCCAGATCGTTTCCGACAGCCCTGAGCTTGCCACCACGGCCGGCCTTGGCGGCGATCTCGCCGGCGCCGGCTTTGCTGCGCGCCTCGATGATCGCAGCGCCCTTGCCGTCGATCTCCGCCGCAGCGCGGCGGTGCGACGACTGGCGCAACTCGACGGCCTGTCGGCGACAGCCATCGCGCCGGCGCAAGCGGAAACCTTTGCCGTTGTGCGCCGCCATGCCGCGTTGAGCGCTGCCGCAGCGCAATTCGCTTTCGGTCAATTCAGCGCCTTTGGCGGTCCAACGCCTTATATGCTCAATCCGCTCGACGCCGCTTTCGCCGCCCTGCCGGAGTTCTTGAGTTCCCAGCACACGATCGCCAGTCTCGACAACGCCGAAAACTATGTCGCGCGGCTCGATCAGGTCGGGCGCGCGATCGATGCCGAGACTGGCCGCGCCCGCGCCGACGCCAATGCCGGTGTGGTGGCGCCCAGCTTCGTGCTTGACGCCACCGCGCGCGGTCTGGCCAGCTTTCTCCAAACGCCGCCCAATGCAGGCCCCTATTACGCCGCACTGCGCGACGGCCTGGCAGCACTCTATCCCGCCCCGGCGCCAGACCAGCCCAGCCCCGCGCCGGCCCGCGCCGGCCAACTTCTCGCCCAGGCCGAGCGGATCATCGCCAACGCTATCCTGCCGGCCTATCGGCGCCAGTACGACACGGTCGCCGCCTTGCGCGCGCGCGCCGGCGACAGCGCCGGCGTCTGGGCGCTGAAGGATGGCGAAGCCTATTACTCCAGCGCGCTAGCCTGGCACACCACAACGACGCTTACAGCCAATCAAATCCATGACCAGGGCGTCAAGCGCGTCGTGGAAATCAGCGCCCAGCTTGATATTCAGTTGCGTGCGCTCGGCCAAATGCAAGGCACGCCCGGCGAACGGATGGCCGCCCTCTCGGCTGAGCCGCGCTTCCTGTATGAACAGTCCGACGCTGGCAAGGCGCAGGCGTTGAGCGATCTGCGCGGCCACCTCGCAGCGATCAATGCCCGCCTGCCCAACTGGTTTGCGCGCCAACCAAGAGCGGCTTTGGAGATCGCGCCGGTTGCGGCGTTCGCCGAGACTGGCCAAACCGGCGCCTATTATCAGCCGCCGTCGCTCGACGGCAAACGCGCCGGCGTGTTCAGCGTTAATCTGCGCGACATGCGCGAACTGCCCAAGCTCGACATGCTCACCCTCGTCGCGCACGAAGGCGCGCCCGGCCATCATTTTCAAATTGCGCTGGCGCAAGAACAAACCGCGCTGCCGCTGCTGCGCCGCTTGATGAGTTTTAACGCCTATACGGAAGGTTGGGCGCTCTATGCCGAACAACTCGCCGACGAAATGGGCTGCTATGAAAACGATCCGTGGAGCAGGCTTGGCTATCTGCGCTGGCGATTGTGGCGCGCGGCTCGCCTCGTCGTTGATACCGGGCTGCACGCGCTGCAATGGACGCGCGCCCAAGCGGTGCAGTATCTGCGCGACGTCACCGGCGATGCACTCGGCACGATCGAGTCGGAGGTCGATCGCTATTGCGTCTGGCCGGGCCAGGCCTGCGCCTATGATCTTGGCCACGCCGAAATTGTTGCGATGCGCGAAGCTGCGCGCCGTCGCCTTGGCGCCAAGTTCGACATCAAGGGTTTTCATGATGTGGTCTTAAGCGGCGGCGACATGCCGCTGGATGTGCTGGCCCGGCGCGTCGCGGGCTGGATGCCGGCGCCCGCGCGGAGTTGATCCGAATACGGACAATCTGCCAACCCGGACGGCCCGCAGAAACCTTCCGGGTTGACCCTCAGTGCAATACGCCGATTTAGAACTTCCAGCCCAGTCCAACAAACACCACGATCGAATTGATCTTCACGTCGGCATCGACCGGCCCAAGAGCTGTGGTCAGTTTCACCTTCGGCTCGACCCAAACCCTCTTCACGTCTAAATTGAGGAAAGTCTTTCCCCAGAGCGGAATATCAGCGCCAATCTGCAGCGCACCGCCAACGCTGGTTTCGTAATCGGCGCCGGTGACCGGACCTGCCGGCAGCTTCTCATTGAAGAAGGCCGTGACATTGATCGCGGCGCCGACATAGGGCTTCACCGGCGCGTCATTGAGGAAATGATATTTCAGCTTCACCGTTGGCGGAAACAGCGTCACCTTGCCGAGATCGACCGTACCAACGGCGGTGCGCACAGCCTGAACCCGGTGCGGCGCGACGCAGCAAATCGCCTCCACCGCAAAAGCGTCGTTGATTTTGTAGTCGAGGTTCACCGCCGGCAAATACTCATCTGGAATATCAACTGTGCCGCCGATCGGGCGAATACTGGCGCTCTCATCGGGCCGTAGGCCCATGACGCCGACCTTGACCGACAACTTGTCCCTAAACACATCCGCCCGGGCTGCCCCGCACATCCCAAACAGCGCCGCGGCAAACGCAGCGTACCGCATCATTCTCATCACATTCCCGTTCACTGCGGCCGCCCGCTTTTGCCCGCGGCCAGACAACACACGCAGCGCTTTCAAGACATTTGCTGAATTTTGAATAGCCCGGCTTTGGTCGCGCGGCAGGCCGCCGCAGGCGCCGAACACGGACGATTGGAAATTTCGACGCCGCCCGCATTTCGCCATTGTTTCGGCATGGTTCGGGCCAAGCGGAGGCGCTCTAATCGTCGCCGATGCAGGGGAATGTCATGAACCGCACGAAGATCAGCTGGCTGCTCGCCGGCGTTATCGCGATGGCGAGCTTAGGTGGTTGCGCCACCGAAACCGCGCCGGCCAAACCGCCCGCCGAAAATACAAAGCCGGTTGCGCCGCCGCCGGCGCCGCCTCTACCACCTCCACCGCCTCCTCCACCTCCACCGCCACCGCCACCGCCGCCGCCACCTGCGTCCGTGCTGATGAGCGCGCCGATGGCCGGCATGGCCGCTCCGCGCGACGCCAAGCGCATGGCGATGCCAGCGCCGATTGTCATGCCGCCGGGTCAACCTAGCGAGACCGAGAAGTATCCTGAGGCTGCGCCCAATCCGGTAAAGGCCGTGGCGCAAGAGCCGGTTTCGACCTTCTCAATCGATGTCGACACCGCCGCCTACGCCAATGTCCGCCGTTTTTTGAATGACGGTCGCCTGCCGCCAAAGGACGCCGTGCGG
Organism: Hyphomonadaceae bacterium; assembly: GCA_040381035.1. Classification (GTDB taxonomy): domain Bacteria; phylum Pseudomonadota; class Alphaproteobacteria; order Caulobacterales; family Aquidulcibacteraceae; genus REEB506. The sequence continues at coordinate 4,747 of JBEIHY010000031.1, read as the reverse complement.
ATCGAGGAGATGCTGAACTATTTCGACTATGCCTATCCGTTGCCGCCAAGCCAGGCGCGGCCGTTTGAATCAACCGTGGCGCTTGCCCCCTCGCCTTGGGCGAGCGGCAAAACCCTTCTGCATATCGGCCTGCAGGGCTACACCGTGCGCCCGAAAGAGCGCCCGCCTTTGAACCTGACGCTGATGGTGGATGTGTCGGGCTCCATGAGCCAGCCCGACAAGCTGGAGCTGGCGAAGAAAGCGTTTCGCATGCTCGTCGATCAGCTGGAGCCGCGCGACAAGATTGGCATCGTGGTTTACGCCAGCGAGGTCGGCGTGAAGTTGGAGCCGACGCCCGGCAGTGAAAAGGCCAAGATCCTCGCCGCGATTGATCCGCTTGCCGCGGCCGGCTCCACCTCCGGCGGTTCGGCCATGGCGCTGGCTTATTCCCAGGCCGAACGCAACTTCCAGAAAGGCGCGGTCAATCGCATCATTATGGCGACCGACGGCGATTTCAATGTCGGCATCACCGATCCCAAGCAGTTGCAAGACTTCGTTGAACGCAAGCGCGAAAGCGGGATTTATTTGTCCATTCTTGGATTCGGCCGCGGCAATTACAACGACGCCCTGATGCAGCGCTTGGCCCAAAAAGGCAACGGGATCGCGGCCTATATCGACACTCTCGCCGAAGCCCGCAAGGTGTTCCACGATCAGATGCAATCCGCGCTGCTGCCAATCGCGGACGACGTGAAAATCCAGGTCGAGTTCAATCCCAAGCGCGTCGCCGAATATCGCCTGATCGGCTATGAAACGCGGATGCTGAACCGTGAGGATTTCAGCAATGACCGCGTCGATGCGGGCGAAATCGGCGCCGGCAGCGCAGTGACAGCGATCTATGAACTCACCCCGCCCGGCGCCAAGACGCTGATCGAGCCGCTGCGTTATCAGAAGCCCGCCGCCGCCGCCGGGCCAGACGGAGAGGTCGCCTTCCTGCGCATCCGCTACAAGCCGCCTGGGGCAAAAGACTCGATCCTGATCGAACGTCCGATCACGGACAAGGACGCCTTCGCCGTGATTGACCGCGCGCCGGAACAGACCCGCTGGGCAGCGTCCGTGGCGGGCTTTGGCCAGCTGCTGCGCCAGGACAATTATCTCGACAAGGGCTTTGGCTATGACGACGTGCTGAAGCTCGCCCAAGGCGCGCGCGGCGGTGACGAATTCGGCTGGCGGGCGGAGTTCGTGCAGCTCGTGCGCGCCGCCCAATCCGCCCAGGCCCTGCCGCAACCCACGCCGCGTTGATTAGGGGGCATCCGGACGAACTGCAAAAGAGGTGCGCTGCGGGCAATCGCGCCTCTAGCCTCCGCGCGCTGGCCGCCTTATGGCTGTCCACAAGGGTGTCTTGCGGGAGGTTTCGCCATGAAAATGGTGTTGCGCATCTTATTGTGGATGTTTTTGGCGGCATTGGCGGTCGGCGCCTATCTCGGCTACCGGGTCGGCTGGGGCCAGCCCTTTGACATTAATCAGCTCGCCAATCGTCAGGCGATGGCGTTCGTCACCAAAAACCCGGAACTGCTGACAGCCATCGGCGCCGTCGATGGTACGCCGCTCGATTTCCATTCCGGCAAGCTCAGCGAAGTTACCATCGCCAAACGCGACCAGGATTATGCCGACGCGGCAAAATATCTCACCGAGGTGAAGGCGTGGGATCGCGCCAAGCTCGGCTTCCAGGACCAACTCACCTATGACGTCTTGGTCGATCAATACAGCAGCGCCGCCGAATACAAGAAATTCGATTGGCTCGGCGCCGGCGGCGTCTATCCCTTCAACCAGATGACGGGCCTGCAAACCCAGTTGCCTGGCTTTCTGCAATCCAGCCACACGATCAAGAACGCCAAAACCGCTGAGACCTATGTGCAGCGCTTGGAGCAGCTGGCCCGCGTAATTGATGAAGGGATTGCCGAAATGAACCGGCAAGCCACACTGGGCGCAACGCCCCCGGTGGAAGTGATCGATCGCACGCAGGAAACGATCTCCGATTTCCTGAAACCGGAAGCCAAGGCGCATCCGCTCGCCGGTGAGTACGCCAAGAAGCTCGCCGCGCTGAAAGACCTCGATCAGAAGAAGAAGGATGCGCTGCAGAACCGCGCGGAAGCGGCGGTGGCAAACCAAGTCTATCCGGCCTATCAGCGCCTGGCGGCAGCCCTTGCCGCGATCCGCCCGGAAGCGGCCAAGAACCCCGCCGCCGGCATGGCGCGCCTGCCCGATGGCGCGGCCTATTATGCGCTCGCGTTGAAGCAGCAAACCACCACCAACATGACACCCGATCAAGTGCATGACTATGGCCTGGCCGAAGTCGCGCGAATCACTGCCGAGATGGACGCGATCTTGACGGCGCAAGGCATCGTCAAAGGCACGGTCGGCGAACGGATGCTGGCGCTTGGCGAAGATCCGCGCTTTCAATATGAAGACAGCGAGGCCGGCCGCGCCAGAATTTTGGCCGATTATGATGCCATCTTGAAAGACATCTCGAAAAAGATGCCGGAATTTTTCGGCGTCATTCCCCCCCAGAAACTCGAAGTCGTCCGTGTTCCCGCCTTTGCGGAAGCAGGCTCTGCAGGCGCCTATTTTGAGCCGGCGGCATTGGATGGCTCTCGACCCGGGCGGTTCTTCGCCAATCTGCGCAATGTCAAGGAGACCCCGACCTGGAGCATGAAAACGCTCGCTTATCACGAAGGCATTCCCGGCCATTTCCACCAGATCAGCGTGGCGCAGAAGTTGGAAGGTCTGCCGCTGATCCGCCAGCAGCCGATCTATACCGCCTATGCCGAAGGCTGGGCGCTCTATGCCGAACATTTCGCCAAGGAGATGGGCATGTATAAGAATGACCCGTTCGGCGATCTTGGCCGGCTGCAGGCGGAAATCTTCCGCGCCGCGCGGCTTGTTGTTGACACCGGCCTGCACGCCAAGGGTTGGACGCACAAACAAGCGATCGATTACATGGTTGCCGCAACCGGCATGGCTGCGACCGACGTAACCCGCGAGGTTGAGCGCTACATGGTGATGCCGGGCCAAGCCTGCGCTTACAAGATCGGTATGAAAGCCATTCTGGATGAACGCGAACGCGCCAAGGCCGCCCTCGGCGACAAGTTCAGCCTGAAGGGCTTCAACGATGCGGTGCTCGGCTCCGGCGCAGTGCCGCTCACCGCCCTGCCGCGGGTGGTCGACCACTGGATCGATGCGGCGAAGAAGGCTTAATAGCCCCTAGCAGCGGCGGATGGCCGCCCCCATATGACGCTGATGTCTGGCGCCGTTCTGCTTGCCCCTTCGCTTGACGACATTCACGCTTTGGCGCTGGCGGCCTGGACGGCGTTGCCTCAGCCCTTGCGCGCCGCGGCCGGTGATGTGATTTTCCGCATTGAGGATTTCGCAGAAGACGATATGCTTGATGATCTCGGTATTGAAGATCCGTTTGAACTGTCGGGCCTGTATCGCGGCGTCGGTCTGACCCGGGCCTCGTTCTCAGACCCCACGCCCCACCAGCCGATGGTGTTTCTCTATCGCCGACCGATCCTGGACGAATGGGCCGCGCGTGGCGATGTCGGGCTGGCCGAACTCGTCAGCCATGTGCTGGTCCATGAAGTGGGCCATCATTTCGGGCTCAGCGATGAAGCGATTGACGCGTTGCTCGAGGCAGCCGACTAGCCGGCTTCACTGTTTGCTCATCGGCACGTCGCGGCGGTCGCGCATGCCCATTTGGCGATAGCAGATCTCTTCAGGCGATTCCGTGATCGCGCTTGGGCCGCGCTGGTCAAGCTGGGCTTGCGCCTTGATAACGCAGCGGTCAAATGCTTGGCGATCCTCGCGACGTTCGGCAACGCTGCGCGTGTCGCCAGGCGGGGTCGGCTTGTCGGGCGCGATCACCGTCACTGAGGCTGCCCCTGGTGCGCTGGTGGCTGGCTCAACCGGCGCCGGCGCGGGTTGCGCTGGCGGCGGCGCAGATTGCGGTGCGGGCGCAGCCGCCGCGGGCGGGAGCGGCGGCGCAACGATCGGTTCAGGCGCGCGCGTCGCGCACGCCGTGAGCCAAAGCGCGCCTATCACCATCGCCGTGACCGTTCTTATCGCCATGACCAAAACTCCTTCCCCACCTTCCTTAGATCGGCCGCGCTTAGGCATCGCGCAAGACCTCATCCACCCACTGCGGCACGATCACGCTGGCCGGGCCATAGCGTGCTTGGTCAAACAGGTCCGCGACGTCAGACGGCGCCAAATTCAGCTCCAAGGTCTTCACGCCAACCATACGGGCTTCCGCAACGAAGCCGGCGGCGGGATACACCGCGCCGCTGGTTCCGATTGCGACGAACAGGTCGGCGTTCAACAGCTTCGTCGAGATGCGATCGATCTCGAATGGCATTTCGCCAAACCAGACGATATGGGGCCGCACCCGTCCGCTGCCCCCACAGTCGCGGCAAACCGTCGCAATGGTCAGATCCTCCGAACACGGACGAACCGCGCCGCAGGCCTCGCAGCGCTGCTTGAGAAGCTCGCCATGCATGTGCAGCACGTCCGTCGCGCCGCCGCGCTCATGCAGATCATCCACGTTTTGGGTAATCAACGTCACATCGGCGCCGGCGGCGGTCATGACGGCGTGCAAATCGGCCAAGGCGTGATGCGCCGCATTCGGGGCAACGGCCGCCAATCCACGTCGTCGGCTATTGTAAAAGTCCAAAACTTTCTGGGGATTACGCAAATAGCCCTGAATTGACGCCAC
>JBEIHY010000030.1:0-35764 GCA_040381035.1 Hyphomonadaceae bacterium | reverse complement strand
TCCTTGAGAAACACGGCCTTGCGCGTCGTCTTTGCGAAACGCCCAAACCCCAGTGCAGCGAACGTCATCTGCTTCATCGGTCACACTCTCGTGCAATGCTTGATACGCAACCGAGATTAAGCTGCTTCGCGCGCGCCGTGAGCCGTGGACTTATTCAGAATTGCGTTAGCGCCCGCACCATCGCCACCACCGCAGCTGCGATCATCCTGGCGCAATTGTTTTCCATTTTGTGTTTTGCAGTTTTTGTGTTGCGCCCACAGGCGGAGCGGGTCGCCGGCATCGTGGCGCAAAGCATCGCCGCGGTCTCTAAAGCGGCCGCGGCGGCTAATCCTGCAGAACGCGCGCGCCTGATCGAGGTGCTGAATGCGTCGGAGTTTTTGGATGTGCGCCCGCTCAGCGCCAAGCCGGAAACGTCAGCCAATTTGGGACGACGCCCGAGCTTTCTTGAATTCATTTTCATGCGCGCTTTGGTCGATGCGCTGAAGGACCGCTCCGAACTTGTCTGGCGCACCGATGGCGCGCGGCGGCTTTGGCTGAAAGTGCAAATCGGGCCGGACCTGTATTGGGTGACCTCCAGCGTTCCGCGCGCCATGCAGCCCTTTACAGTGCTGTTTCTAAGCGCAGGAGTCGCATTGGGCTTGGCGCTCGCTGCCGCCATTCCGCTGCAGCGGCGCATCGCAAAGCCCTTGGAGGAGTTCACGCGCGCCGTCGCTGCTCAGACAACAGCCCTCAGCACTGTGGCGGTATATCCCAACAGCGCCGCGGAAGTCATTGCGCTCAGCGAAAGCTTTAACGCCTTGAGTGCGCGCCTTCAGGCGGCGGAGCGGGAGCGCGCGCTGATGCTGGCCGGGCTCTCGCATGATGTGCGCACGCCCTTGGCGAAGTTGCGGCTGGCGGTGGAGATGCTCGCCGGGCGTGATGAGGCGCTGGCCGCCAACGCGCACGCGCAGGTGCAGGAGATTGATCGGCTGGTCGGGCAATTCCTGATTTATGCACGCGGCGCCGATCGCGAGCCGATTGTGGCGTTTGATGTGGACGCGCTGATTTCGGAGGTGGCGGCTTTGCGTCAGGCCGACGGGCAGGAATTTGCAATCCTGGGTCCAGCGATTGGCCGACGACTGGGGCGGCCAGAAAGCCTGCGCCGGGCGCTGCTCAACATGACGGAAAACGCCGTGCGCCATGGCGGCGCGCCGTTTCAGATCCTCACCGCTTTGTCCGCCTCCAACTTCAGCATCAGCGTTGAGGATCATGGCCCCGGCGCGCCTTCAGACGAACTCGAAAGACTGGCGGCCCCATTCATGCGCGGCGCGGGCGCTGCAGCCAGCGGCTCCGGCCTCGGGCTTGCCATCGCTGCGCAAGCCGCGGCCAGCCAGGGCGGACGCCTCACGCTGGAGAACCGGCCCGGAGGCGGGTTTGCGGCGCGGATGGTTTTTTCCGGCGCGTGATTGAGTTGCTGGCATCGCCGCGCGCGCGATCGCCCATCGGATAGAGCCCGCCGGCCACGCTTGACCAACGCCAAAAGCTGCACCGCGCCGATGGACAGGGCCGCAAATTGCCCTAAATCCCAGGTTTCTATGACCCGCGCGCAGCAGTGCGCCGATGTGAGGACACATGATGAAGCGACTTGTTATGAGTGTTGCGGCGGCGGCAGCGCTGTTGGCCATGGGCACGGCTGGTGAAGCGCTCGCACAGGCCAAGCCGGCCGCGGCCGCGCCGGTTACGACCGGCACGGTGAAACTGAACATCAAGCCGGCCACGGGCGCGGCGATCACCTCCGGCGACGTCGCCGGCGGCGCAAAAGTGTTCAAGCAATGCGCCAGCTGCCATGTTGTCGCTGCAGGCCAAAATCGCGTCGGCCCGTCACTGCACAAACTGATCGGGCGCAAGGCCGGCACGGTGCCGGGCTTCAAGTATTCCAAGGCCAATATGTCATCGGGCATCACCTGGACGGAACAAGAGCTGTTCACCTATCTCGAAAATCCCCGCGCCAAGATCAAAGGCACCACCATGGCCTTTGTCGGCCTGAAAGACCCCAAGCAGCGCGCGGACGTGATCGCTTATATCCAGGCCAACTCGAAATAAGCCAAACCGCCCCAGCTCACAAAGCTGGGGCGTTCTTGCGCCTGCGGCCATCCGTCACCGCAACAAGCGTCCAGTTAAATTGACACTGCGCACCGTCATGCCTAGCGTACAACATGACCGTGACGAGCCTGCCGCCGCCCCGCCTTGCCGCCCCGCGGCCGCATGCGGTGCTTGAACTGCTCAAGCCGATCACTTGGTTTGCGCCGATGTGGGCCTTTGTCTGTGGGGTCGTCTCGACCGGCCAACCGCTCGCCGGGCGCGAAATCGCGATACTGGCCGGCGTCGCACTTGCAGGCCCCATGGTGTGCGGCGCCAGCCAGGCCGCCAATGACTGGTTTGACCGCCATGTCGATGCGATCAACGAACCCAATCGCCCGATCCCGTCCGGCCGAATTCCCGGTCGCTGGGGCCTCTATATCGCCATCGCCTGGAGCCTCGCCTCACTCGCGCTCGCCGCCACGCTCGGCCCCTGGGTGTTCGGGGCCGGCATTGTCGGCATCGCACTGGCCTGGGCCTATTCGGCGCCGCCGCTGCGGCTGAAGCAATCGGGCTGGTGGGGGCCGACGACCGTCGGCCTCTGCTATGAAGGCGTCGCCTGGTTCACCGGCGCTGCTGTGATGACCGCCAGCCTGCCCGATCCGCGCATCCTGGCGATGGTGGGCCTCTACAGCTTCGGCGCGCTCGGCATCATGGTGCTCAACGACTTCAAAGCGATTGAAGGCGACAAGGCAATGGGCGTGCGCTCGCTGCCCGTCCAATATGGCGTCAACACCGCCGCCCGCATCGCCTGCGCGATCATGGCCGCGCCGCAAGTGATGGTCGTGGCGCTGCTCCTCGCCTGGGGCAAACCGGTCCACGCTTTTGCACTGGCGATTGGGCTCGGCGTGCAACTCGTGCTGATGCGCCGCCTTCTGTCTGATCCGCGCCGTTACGCGCCCTGGTACAACGCCACCGGCACCAGCTTGTCCGTGCTCGGCATGTTGGTGGCGGCGTTCGCCATCGGCGCCATCCTTGGGGGATGATCCATGACCGCCGCTCCTATCGACCTTGATCTGACGCCGGCGTCCGCCATCGCCCAACCCAAGCCGCTCGGCTGGACCGGCATTGTGCGCCTTGGCCTGGTGCAAAGCGCACTTGGCGCGATCGTAGCGCTGACCACCTCCACCCTCAATCGCGTCATGGCGATTGAGATGGCGATGCCGGTTCTGGTTCCCGCTGCCTTGGTCGCCTGGCACTATGCCGTTCAATTGTCGCGCCCGCACTGGGGCCATGGCAGCGACCGCGGCGCCCGGCGCACGCCTTGGATCGTCGCCGGCATGGGCGTTTTGGCGCTCGGCGCGATCCTTGCCACCGACGCAACGCTGATGATGAAATCCAATCCTGCAGGCGGCGTTGCGATGGCGGTCGTCGCCTATCTGATGATCGGCGCCGGGGTTGGCGCCTCAGGCACCTCGCTACTCGCGCTGATGGCCGCCCGCGTCGCGCCAACCCGCCGGCCGGCGGCCGCTTCGCTGACCTGGATCCTGATGATCGTTGGCATTGTGGTCTCATCCGCGACAGTCGGCCACTTGATCGAACCGTTCAGCGCCCAACGCCTGGCGCTGGTGGCGTCCGGCGTCGCCTTGATCGCGTTCCTGGTCACCCTCGGCGCGGTCGCCGGCATCGAACCGCAAGGCTTCGTCGCCCGTGATAATGACGCCCGCCCGGCCCTGCCATTCCGCGCCGCGCTTTCCGAAATCTTGGCCAACGCAACGGACCGCCGCTTTACGATTTTCATCTTCGTTTCGATGCTCGCTTATAGCGCCCAGGATCTGATCCTGGAGCCATTCGCCGGTCTCGTCTTCGGCTTCAGCCCCGGCCAATCGACCCAGCTCAGCTCGGTGCAGCATAGCGGGGTGCTTGCGGGCATGATCCTGGTTGGCGCCGTCGGCGCGCGCTTGGGCGGCGCCGGCTGGATGCGGCGCTGGACAGTGTTGGGCTGTCTAGGCTCAGCCGCCGTGCTCGCTATGCTGGTGATTGCGGCCAGCGTTAGCCGCGACTGGCCTTTGGCGCCGACGGTCTTTGGTCTTGGATTTTTCAACGGCGTGTTCGCCGTCGCCGCCATCGGCTCGATGATGGGCCTGGCAGGTGCGGGGGCCCCAGGCCGAGAGGGCATCCGCATCGGGCTTTGGGGGGCAGCCCAAGCGATCGCCTTTGGCCTTGGCGGGTTGTCGGGCGCGGCCGGGGTGGATGTGTTGCGGGCCGTCAGCGCCACGGCGGCGCCGGGCGCGGCCTTCGCACCGGTGTTTGCGGCGGAGGCCTGCCTATTCCTGATTTCGGCTTGGCTCGCAGCGCAGATCGCCGCGCCGGCCAAAGCAACAATGCCCCGCGCGGCGGCGGCGTGAGCGGAGGCAAACCCATGGGCGCACTGCGCAGCTTTGATGCGGTTGTGGTCGGCGGCGGTCCCGCCGGCGCAACGGCGGCCGATGACCTCGCCCGCAAGGGTCGCCGCGTCCTGCTGCTCGATAAGGCCGGGCGCATCAAACCCTGCGGCGGCGCCATTCCACCGCGCCTGATCCGCGACTTTGCAATCCCCGACGAGGTGCTGGTCGCGCGCGTCCACGCCGCCCGCATGATCGCCCCCTCCGGCCGCGCCATCGACATGCCGATCGAGGGCGGCTTTGTCGGCATGGTCGACCGCGCCGCGTTTGACCCCTGGCTGCGCGCCCGCGCCGCGGCTTCCGGCGCCGAACACATCGATGGCGAATTCGTCGCGCTGGAGCGCGACGGCGCCGGGCGCGCGATCATCGCTTTTCGCCCCAAGGGCGCAGCGCCCGACACCGCCCCTGTGCGCGTCCACGCCCGCTCCGTCATCGGCGCCGATGGTGCACGCTCCAAAATCGCCGCCGCGATTTTTCCCAAAACGCCGCATCCGCCCTGCGTATTCGCTTATCACGAAATTATCGCAAAGCCTGACGGCGCGGCGTTTGACGGCGCGCGCTGCGATGTCGTCTATGACGGCGTCCTGTCGCCGGACTTCTACGCCTGGGTGTTCCCGCACGGCGATACCGTCAGCGTCGGCGTCGGCAGCGCGCAGAAGGGCTTTTCGCTGCGCAGCGCGGTCAGCGCGCTGCGTGCCCGCGATGGCTTTGAGGGCTGTCGGACCATCCGCACCGAAGGCGCGCCGATCCCGCTCAAGCCGTTGCCCCGCTGGGACAATGGCGCCGATGTGATCCTCGCAGGCGACGCCGCCGGAGTGGTCGCGCCAGCGTCGGGCGAAGGCATCTATTACGCCATGCAATGCGGGCGCGAGGCTGCCGATGCCGTCGAGGCGCTGCTCGCCACCGGCAAGGCAAGCGCCCTTGCCCAAGCCCGCAAGCGCTTCATGAAAGCCCATGGCCAGGTGTTCTTCGTGCTCGGGATGCTGCAGCATTTCTGGTACCGCAACGACAAACGCCGCGAGCGTTTCGTCACCATGTGCGCCGATCCCGATGTCCAGCACTTGACCTGGCAAGCCTATATGAACAAGGAGCTGGTCCGCGCCAAACCCGGCGCCCATGCCCGCATCTTCTTCAAAGACCTCGCACACCTTCTGCGCCTTAGCCCGCCCACCCGCACGGCGCCGACATGAGGCGCTGCTGATGTGGAGCACCATGCTGTCGGCGCCGGTGATCGTCGCTGCGGTTTCGGCCACCCTGGTGGCGGGCGCCGGCGGCGCTCTGACCCAGCTCGGCCCGTGGTATGTGGGCCTTGCCAAACCGCCGTGGCAGCCGCCGAACTGGGCCTTTCCAATTGCCTGGACCGCGATCTTTGCCGGTTGCGCCGCCGCCGGCGCAATCGCCTGGGGCAGGCTTTCTGGCAAGCCAGAGGCGCAGGCGACGCTGCTCGTTCTCTTTGGCCTCAATGCCGCGCTGAACATGGGCTGGTCGCTGCTGTTCTTCCGGCTGCAGCGGCCGGACTGGGCGCTGGCGGAAGTGGCGCTTTTGTGGGCCTCTATCGCGCATCTGATCTGGTTTCTGCGCGCCGACAGTCCGGTCTCAGCACTGCTGCTGACGCCCTATCTCGGCTGGGTCTCGTTTGCCGCGTTCCTTAACTTCACGATCGTGCGGCTCAATAGCCCGTTTGCAGGCGCGTCATGAGCGGCTTGACGCTTGCCGGCATTGACCTTGGCCAATTCGTTGCCAGCGGCTGGGCTGTTACCATTGCGCTGGTCGTGATGAGCCTCCAGCTTGCCGTGATTGCCTGGCTGCGCCGCGCCACGCCGGGCGCGGCCCAGGGCTTGGTTTCGGCGGCAGCGCCGGGCGCGGCCTTGATGCTGGCTCTGCAGGCGGCGGTGACGGGCGCGGGCCCGATCTGGGTGCTGACCTGGCTAAGCGTCAGCTATCCGCTGCATCTCATCGATATCGGCCTGCGCAAAAAATAGGGCCGGCAGCGATGCCGGCCCCCGCAATGAGATGGTCCGTATTCGGACGATCAGTAGACACCTTGGCCGACGCCGCCTTCCATCAACATCCCATCACCAAGCTTTTTCACTTCCCGGCGCTTGGTTTCGATCTGGTAGCTTTCGTTGAATTTCAGGCGCAGGCCCTTGATGCCCGGGCCATGGCGGCGCAGCAGCGAGCGCTCATTGCACGGCCGCTTGACCGCTTGCGTGCGGCAGATCGCCTGGCCGTCCTTGGTCGCCACCAGCGCTGCGCCCTTGCCGCAAGCCATGGTCTTGGCGCCGTCGAATACCGGCTTGTCGCCTTCCATGCGGCCAAGCGTGGCGTCCATGCGGGTGCCGGCCATGCAGCGGAAGATTTCCCCGTCATAGCCGTCCGGCACCATAAAGTCGGCAAAGGTCTGCGAAGCCGGGTGCGGATTGCCCTTGTCGTCCATGCACACCGCCCGGATCGGCACGATCGTGTCGATCATCCGGTTGCGGGTTTCGGTCAGTACGGTGTCGTCTTCGGCAAGGATCGGGCCGACCGACTGGATCGCAATCGCTTCTCCGACCGGCGCAGAGCCGCCGCCACGCATGAAGATGTTCTGGCTGACCGCACCGCCGCCGCCGCCGGTAACGTTCACGCTGACGTTTGAATGGGTCTGGATGTTCTGGTTCATCACGACATTGGTCGACGTCTGAATATTTACGCCCGACACGCCCGGCACGACCAAATTGACGCCGATCTGGCCGACGGTCGGAACCCGCACGATCGGGCCGCTGACGCCGCAGCCAGAGCCGCCGCCGCATCCGGTCGGGGCCGGCGGCGGGCTAACCACCGGCGCCCTGGAGGTCGAATTGCCCGTGCAGCAAGCCTGAGCAACGGCCGGCAGCGCCACAAAGGCGGCGACGATGGCGGCGATGTATCGTGCTGAAACGGCCATGAGGGGCATCTCCAAAAACTCCCCTCACAGGATGCATGACCGGCGCCACGCCAAACCGGGCAGGCGAAGACCTCCCCGCCCGCGTGCGGCACAACTTCTGCACCGTTTTGGCGCGATGACCGGTGATGAGACCCTCCATTCCACCACGCGGGCGCTGGTCGCCTATGGCCGCGCCTTGATCGGGACGGGCCCGCCGCCGCCTTATAAGGGCGCGGCCGGCGCCAGTGACCGGCTTTTTGTGCTGGAGCGCGTCGGCGAGGCGCGTGTCGACATCCGCGCCAGCGGCCCGCATCTCGACGCCCTGATCGGCCGGCCGGCCAATGGCCTTGACCTGGCCGGCTTGTTTGCCGGGCCAGACAAGACCCTGTTTCTGGCCTTACTGGCGGCCGCCACCGCAGCGCCCGGCCCTGGGGTGCTGCGGGTCTTGGCCGATAGCGACCAATCCTTTGAGCTGATGATTGCGCCGCTGTCGCCGAAATTCGCCGGCCGCAATCGCTATCTCGGCCACTTCCAACCGCGGGAGGAGGCGGCCTTGATCGGCCCGATGCAGCAACTGCGGATTGCCGCAATCCACACCAGCCTCGCCCGGCCGCGCCACCGGCTTCGGCTGGTTGTCTCCAATCCTTAGACCCAATCAGGGCGGCGGCCCGGCCGCCTGGCGCGGCTTCGGCGGCGGCGCTGGCTCCGCCTGGGGCGGCAAGGGCAAAGCCTGGACATTCACCATGCCGGCCTCACTAAAGGCGCTGGGCGGCAAGATCACCGGCCCGGCCTCGGCCGCGCGGGCGGCCAGCCGGCGGCCCTCCTCATCAGAAATGATCACCGGGCGCGGCGCAACGCTTGCAACGCGCGTCGGCCGGGGCGGCGGCGGGCGTACAGCCGGCGGCGCAACCGCCACAGACGCCGGCGGCGCGGCGGCCGGCTTGCTCAAAGCGGCCGGCGGCTCGGGCATGGCCGGAGCGGGCGCCGGCGGCGCAACCGGCGCGGCGTCGGCGACCACAATCGGGGCTGGCGGCTGCTCTGCCGGCGGCGGCGGCGGCGGCGAGGTTCCCGGCGGCGTCCAATCGAAAGCGTAAAGCAAGGTGCGTTGGTTATCGCTGAAGTTGTCGTCTGACAGCAGATAGAGCCGCACCGTACCCGGCGTGCGGCCGGGAACCGCAGCGACGGCTTCAAAATTGTCCACCGCCGAGGGGCTCTCCAGCGTCGCCAAGAGCGCCCCGTCGAGCCTGGGCGGTTTGGCGTCGAGACCCGCCACCGGGATCAGCCGGACATTGATCCGCACGCCCACCATCGGCAGAAAGAACCGCTCCAGCGAAATCAGATTGCCGTCAGGCAGGCGCGCAAGCGCCGACACGCCAAAGCCGCGCGGCCGTTCCGTCAGGCCGGTCACGGGCGTGACCGTTTTGGCCCCGGCCGGAAAAATCCAGAACGGCGCGCCCGTCCGACCGGGCGGAAACTCCGCAACGCCAACCAAGCGCCCATCGGGCAAGGCCGCCAGGCCCTCCAGCCCCTCATTGGCGTTCATCCCGCGCGGGATGCCGATCGGAGGCCCGCGCTCAGCCGGCGCGGCCGGGCCCTTGGCGTCCAGATCGTAAATCAGGATGCGGTGGTCATGCTCGAAGCTGACGGCGAAGCGGCCATCCGGCAGCCGGGCGAGGTCTTCGGCGTCGGCTTCATCCTTCGTGACCAGCGGTTGGCCGCGCTCGTCGCGCATGCCGGCCATCTTGGTGTCGGACAAGCCAACTAGATCGCCGGTCTTGGGATCGATCTGCAATCGCCCGGCAAGCCAGGCCCCCTGATCGGACACCGCGGTCAACCGGCCATCGGGATCAACCAGCAAACCGGAAAAGCCGCCAAACTCCTTGGCGCTGGAGGCCAATTCCAACCCGCCGGCAAACACCAGATCGCCAGCCCGCCGCTCGCCAGACTTGGCGGGATAAAGCGGAACGGACGACACGCTGACGGCAATCGATTGCCAATCGGGCGGCGCGGCGTCCTGCGCGCAGGCCGCCGTCAGGCCGGCCATGGCGGCGCAAAGCGAACCAAGGAAGGAGCGAAGGTTCATGCAGGGACCATTACGATTGAACAAGACTTTGGACGGCAAGCGGCGGGGCAAAGTCAACCGCGCAAGGCGCCCGGAATGCCGTTAACGACGTTTGGCCGCGCCAAACCTCACGCCGCGGGCGCTGCGCCCAGGCTGGCTCGCATCGGACCGCGCCGGCGCCTCGTCGAACAGCTCGGCGAGCTTTTCGGTCATTGCCCCGCCCAACTGCTCGGCGTCCACGATCGTCACCGCGCGACGATAATAGCGCGTCACATCGTGGCCGATGCCGATCGCCATCAGCTCCACCGGGCTTTTGGTTTCGACATAATGGATCACGGCCCGCAGATGGCGCTCGAGATAATTGCCCGGATTGGTCGACAGCGTGGAATCGTCGACCGGCGCGCCGTCCGAGATCACCATCAGAATCCGCCGCTGCTCGGACCGCGCAATCAGCCTTTGATGCGCCCATAGCAGCGCTTCCCCGTCGATGTTTTCCTTCAACAGGCCTTCGCGCATCATCAGGCCCAAATTGCGGCGCGCGCGCCGCCACGGCGCATCCGCGCTCTTGTAGACGACGTGGCGCAGATCATTGAGCCGGCCGGGATGGGTCGGCCTGCCCGCCTTCAGCCATTCCTCTTTGCTCATGCCGCCCTTCCAGGCCTTTGTCGTGAAGCCGAGGATTTCGACCTTCACGCCGCAGCGCTCCAGAGTGCGCGCCAGAATGTCAGCGCTCAACGCCGCCACCATGATCGGGCGCCCGCGCATCGAGCCGGAATTGTCGAGCAGCAGCGTGACGACTGTGTCTTTGAACTTGGTGTCGTCTTCCTGCTTGAAGCTGAGCGCGCTGAGCGGATCGACGATCACCCGGGTCAGGCGCGCAGTGTCAAGCACGCCTTCTTCCAGATCAAAGCTCCAGGCGCGGTTCTGTTTGGCCATCAAGCGCCGCTGCAACCGATTGGCGAGGCGCCCGACAATGCTTTGCAGCGGCTTCAATTGCTGATCGAGATAGGCGCGCAGGCGCGTCAGCTCATCGCCGTCGCACAGATCCTCCGCCGCGATCACTTCATCGAACTTGGTCGTGAACGCCTTGTAGTCGGCATTAGGATCGAGCGGCTCATCGCGCGGCCGATAGCGCGGCGGGGGCGCGTCTTCATCCTCGGTGGCGACCTCTTCGAGCGGCCCATCATCGAGCCGCATTTCGCCGACATCGCCGCTGTCGGACGGCTCGCCGCCTTCGTCCTGGCTGGCTTCGGCCTCGGCCTGGTCTTGGCTGTCGTCGTCGCCATCGGCGCCTTCTGGCGGCGGAGCGTTTTGGGCTTCGGGCTCCTCCTGATCCTGATCGTCGTCAGCGGTTTGGGTCGGGCCGCGATCCTCGCCGATATCGAGTTCGCGGATCAGATCCCAGGTGAGCCTGGCGAATTCGGCCTGATCCTCGGCCGCGTCGGCGAGCTTCAACAGCTGCGGGCCGACTTTGGCGCCGATCTCGCCGCGCCAGACCTCGACCACCTTCTTGGCGACCTTGGGCGGGGCCGCTCCCGTCAACAGCTCGCGCACCATCAGCCCCAGCGCATCAACCATCGGGGCGCTCGCATTGTCCATCTTGTCGAAGTTGCGCTGCTCATAGGTTTCGATCAGCGCCGCGGTGAGATTGCTCGCCACTCCCGCCATCGCATTGGCGCCGAGCGCCTGGACCCGCATTTCCTCCACTTTGTCGAAGATCGCCTGGGCGGTCATGGACGCGGGCCGGTTCTTGGCGTGGGCGCCAGCGTCATGATGGGCGAGCTTCAAGGCCAGGGCATCGGCATGGCCACGGATGCGCTCAGCCTCCTTGCCGGCCAGATTGCGCGGCGGATGCGGCAGGACGAGCTTATCGCCGGCCAGGCGCGGCCCATCAGAGCCAAACACCACTTCCAGCTCGTCGGCGCCGGCCAGAGCCCGCGTCGATTGCGCCAGCGCGCGTTTGAAGATTTCCTGCGGGGTCTCTTTGGTTGACATCCGCCAGATCTAGCCGCTTGCGTTGGGGAAGGGAAAGGGGCCAAGCTCGCCCTATGCGGCTCAACCACGTCACCCTGCCGGCCGATGATCTGGCGGCTGCCATCGCCTTTTATGAGGCGCTGGGGCTAAAACTGATCGTGCTTTCGGCGCTGCGCTATGCCCGTTTTCAGGTCGATGACTTCAGCACCCTGTCCCTGGAAGTCACGCCCGACGCCGCGGCCGGCGGCGCCGAAATCTTCTTGCATTGCGATGATGTCGACGCCGACTATGCCGCAGCCTGCGCCCGGGGCGTGGCGTTCGACACGCCGCCGACCGACCAATCCTATCTGTGGCGCACCGCCACAACCCGCGACCCCGCCGGCAACCGCATCGTGCTGTTTACCGCCGGCGCGGCCCAGCACTTCCCACCCTGGCGGATCGTGTCTTGAATCAGACGTTCGCCACCGAACCGGAGCAAGCGCTGAGCAAACTTCTAATTCACGAAATGACACGAGAATTATAAGTTTTCAGTGCGGCTTAAGAACCAGAATTTCGCTCCGCGCTTGCCAGAACCACTGGCGAATTTCTGGTTCGCCACACTGGACGCTCAAAGCAAACCATGAGCCTATGGCCGCCGCATGGAGCCGCCATGCCGGAGGCGCCTCCATGGCCAAAGGTCAGAAAAAGAGCAACAAAGAAGTCCGCAAACCCAAGCAGGAAAAAAAGCCCCCGCCGACGCCAAGCTTCAGCTTTGGCGCGAACGCAAAGAAGGACGGGAAGTAGGGTTTGGCTGCTTGTAGCGCAGCTGGCGAAATCAAAGTTTCGGAGCGCGTGATGCCCGCGAAGAAACCCGAAATCGGCGCCGGCGCGTCGCAAGACCCCTGGCGCCTGCAAACGCCGCCTTTGACCGCTAGCTTCACCATGCATCGCGACACCAAGGACGGACGCGACCTCTTGGTCTGTACGGTTGGCAAAACAGTCCTGCATTACGACGCGCGCTGCCTCAACGACCCGCACGCCATGCTGAAAGCCCATGGCCATTGGATGGAGCTGGGCTCCGCCGATGAGCAGAAGGACGCCAAAGACGGCACGGTTGAAGCCTGGGGGCGCGCCCCGGCCAATCCGATCGGCGGCTGGTATGGCCTCAAGAGGTGGCTGAGCGGGCGCTTTGGCGTGTATGTGCCGCCGCTGATGGAAGCGCTCGGTCTCGACGAAGTGGAGCACAATCGGCGCGGCAACCGCATGCGGGCGCTGTGATTGGGTGGGGCGGCGGCAGACATTCGCCAAGCCTTGGCCGCATCTGTCGCCAACTGAAGCCGCCACATCCCCCCTCGACAAAGCCTGGCCTTTCGCCTATACGCGCCGGCTCTTAATCAGCCTGCGCCCCGTGTTTAACTACGGCGCGCCAGCAACCCGTGAAGCGCCCGCGCCATGAACCTGATCCAGACCCTCGAGCAAGAAGAACTCGCCCGCGTCAAGGGCGACAAGAAGATTCCGGAGTTTCGCCCGGGCGACACGCTGCGCGTGGCGGTCAAGATCAAAGAAGGCGATAAAGAGCGCGTCCAGGCCTATGAGGGCGTGTGCATCGCCCGCGCCGGGGCCGGCCTCAACGCCAATTTCACCGTCCGAAAGATTAGCTTCGGCGAAGGGGTGGAGCGGGTGTTTCCGCTCTATGGCCCGGTGATCGACAATATCGATGTCGTGCGCCGCGGCGAAGTGCGTCGCTCCAAGCTCTACTATCTGCGCGGCCGCCGCGGCAAGAGCGCCCGCATCACCGAGCGCACAGGCGGCCCCCGCGGCGAAGCTGAGTAAGTCACGCGCCAGCGCGATAAGCTTAAGGGCGGCTGTGGCCGCCCTTTTTGCTGCGCCCTTGACGCTCACGCACGAAACCCGCACCTCACCGCCATGGACCGCCTCGACGCGCCCGCCCCCGCCCACACCGATGATGTCGCCATCATCACCCTCGGCTGCCGGCTCAACGCCGCCGAGAGCGAGACAATGCGCGCGCTGTCCGCGCAGGCCGGACTCACCGATGCGGTGATCATCAATACCTGCGCTGTCACCAATGAGGCCGTGCGCCAGGCCCGTCAGACCATCCGCCGCGCCCGGCGCGACCGCCCCAACGCCCAGATCATCGTCACCGGCTGCGCCGCCCAGATCGATCCCGCCGCGTTCGCCGCCATGCCGGAAGTGAGCCGCGTCATCGGCAATGCCGAAAAGCTCGATGCGCGAACCTTCGCCGATGCCCCAGAGCGCGTGCAGGTCGCCGACATCATGGCCGTGCGCGACACCGCCCCGCACCTCGTCGAAGGTTTCGCACGCACCCGCGCCTATGTGCAGGTGCAGAACGGCTGCGACCATCGCTGCACCTTTTGCATCATCCCGTTTGGGCGCGGCAATTCGCGCAGCGTGCCGGCCGGTGCAGTGGTTGAGCAGGTCGCGCGTTTGGCGGCCAGCGGCGCGCCGGAAGTGGTGCTCACCGGCGTTGATCTGACCAGCTGGGGCGCCGATCTGCCTGGCCAGCCCGCGCTGGGCAATCTGGTTGCGCGCATTTTGAAGCTCGTGCCGGATCTTCCCTATCTGCGCCTATCCTCGCTCGATGTAATCGAGATGGACGAAGAATTGTTCGCGCTGGTCACAGACAATCCGCGCGTCGCGCCGCATCTGCATCTGTCGTTGCAGCACGGCCATGATTTGATCCTGAAGCGGATGAAGCGGCGCCATTCGGCGGCGCAAGCCATCGATCTGTGCGCGCGCCTGCACGCGGCCCGGCCCGAGATTGCGCTGGGCGCCGATCTGATCGCCGGCTTCCCGACCGAGACCGAAGACCACTTCGCCGCCATGCTCGATTTCGTCGATGCCTGCGGCCTGAGCCTTCTGCACGTCTTTCCGTTCAGCCCACGCGCCGGCACGCCCGCCGCGCGCATGCCGCAACTACCTGGCGACGTCATCAAGGCGCGCGCAGCGACGCTGCGGGCCAAGGGCGCAGCCCGCCTTGCGGCGCATTTAACGCACTGGATCGGGCGCGAGGCGGTGGCGCTGGTCGAACACGGCGCACGCGCGCGGCTACCCGATTTCACCGAGGTCAAACTCGACGCATCGGCGCCCGCCGGAGCCTTTGTGCGCGTTCAGGTCCAAAGCCATGACGGCCAGCGCTTGCACGCCGCCGCGATTGGCGCGGACCGCGAAAACGGATAAAGAAGGGTTATGACTGAACTGCTCATCCGAGGCATCAGCGACGCTGAGATCACCCAGCTGAAGCGCAGGGCCGAACTGGCCGGCATCAGCGTGGAGGAAGAAGTGCGCCGGATGCTGGAGGCGAGTGTGGCCTCTGAAGAGCCGGCGGTGAGCGCACGCTTGGAAAGCGTGCGTCGAAGCATTGGCGTGCTTGAAGGGATTTCTACGACCGCACTGTTGCGCGGAGATCGTGACGCGCATTAATGTCGTTTGTGGTTGACGCCAGCGCTGCGTTGAACTGGGTCATCGGTGAACCTGACTCGCACGCAGCGGATGCGCTGCGCGTTGCCCATGAATTGATCGCGCCCGATCTGTTGTTTCTCGAATGCGGAAACGCCTTATGGCGATTGGCGCGACGCAGCGCGGGAACTGCAGAGCAGGCGTTGTCCGGCTTAACCGCAATCCAAGCCGCGCCAATGACCATCGCGCCGTCACCGCCTTTGGCAAAACGTCCGCAAACATTGGCGCTCGAGCCGGACCATCCTATCTATGACTGCCTTTACCCGGCCACAGCGCTCGCTTATGGCGTGCCACTCGTCAACACGGATGAGCGATTTCTGCGAAAGCTTTCCGGGTCCGCGTATTCCTGCGCCGGGACCCCGCTTAGTTTAACACCCTAAAGGCGGCAGCCATCCCCGCCGCAAGCGAGATGACATGATCTGGGGCCTGTTCAAAAAGAAAGACAAAGACCCCGTCGCCTTGGCGGAGGAAACTGATCCCGCGATTGCCGCGCCCACAACGCCTGCGCCAGCGCCAACCGAGGAGCAGGAGAAAAAGGGCCTGCTCGATCGACTGGTTGGCGGACTTGCCAAATCGTCGGTCAAGCTCGCCGAGGGGCTTACCGGCGCCTTCACCAAGCGCACATTGGATGAGGCAGCGCTTGAGGAGCTGGAGGAGCTTTTGATCCGTTCCGACATGGGCGCGCCGGCAGCCGCCAAGATCGTTGCCGGCTTCGCCAAGGAGAAATTCGGCAAGGAAGCGAGCGACGAGGAAATCAAGCTCGCCCTTGCGCGCGAGATCGCTGCGCTCTTGAAGCCGCGTGAAGCGCATCTTGATCTGACCGACGGGCCGCGCCCGCGCGTGGTGTTGATGATCGGCGTCAATGGCTCGGGGAAAACCACCACGATCGGCAAGCTGTGTTGTCTGCTGAGCCAGTCGGGGGCCAAAGTTGTCGTCGGCGCCGCCGACACCTTCCGCGCCGCCGCGATCGAGCAATTGAAGGTTTGGGCTGACCGTTCAGGCGCCGGCTTCATCGCCCGCGGCCAGGGCGCCGACGCCGCCGGCGTCGCCTATGACGCCGTCCAACGCGCCAAAGACACCCACGCCGATGTCTGCCTGATCGACACCGCCGGGCGGCTTCAAAACAAAGACGAACTGATGGCGGAACTCGCCAAAATCCTGCGCGCCATCCGTAAGATTGACGACGACGCCCCGCATGAAATCTTGCTCGTGCTGGACGCCACTGTGGGCCAAAACGCGCTGTCGCAGATGGAGGCGTTTCGCACCGCCGGCGCCCTCACCGGCCTCGTCATGACCAAGCTCGACGGCACGGCCAAGGGCGGCGTTCTGGTCGCCATAGCCGAACGCCACGCCATCCCGATCCACTTTATTGGCGTGGGCGAAAAAGCCGAAGATTTGCAGGTGTTCGAGGCCGAAAAGTTCGCCCGTGCGCTGGTCGGGCTGTCTTCCTAAACGCCGCTGGACTGCGCGCAGAAGCGGCGCGTGATGGACGAGCGGCGGCTTTATCCGCGCCGTCCACTGCGCCGCAGACGCGCGGCGCAAACACCGCAATGTCTCACGTTTGCGCCCAACTCCAGCGCATTATGAAACGTTGCGGATCGGTTCTGCGGGGCATTCGGCGTAAAGGCTTGAGGACTATACACGACCGGGTTGTTCGCGCTTTCACACTGCGCCGATGGCCTGGCGCGATCTTCCTGGTCCCCCTGCAATCCTGAGAATGCTGAGCTTGTGGTTCGACGCCGTGTTTCGCAGCGTGCGCGCGGCTGCGTCGCTGGTGGAACCGGTGGAACCGGTGGAACTGGTGGAACTGGTGGAACTGGTGGAACTGGTGGAGCTGGGCCGATTCGTCCGGGCGCGGATGATTGTCAAGCAGATCAGCACGATTTTGCGCCATGCGTTCGTGTTGCTGGCGGTGCGTTTGGAGATCAAACCACAATGTCCCGGCGCGGCGGGGGCGCCGGCGACGCTTCAAACCGCGCACGGCGACGGGGGCGCGGCCGCTGCGCGTTTTCCATTGTGGACGCCCGCGCCATTTTCAGGCCGTCATCCTGTGTTCGCCGCAGGCGAAGCAAAGAAGCCAGACTTGCAACACTTGGCTTTTCCCAAAAGCATGGATCCCGGGCTCAGCCTCTGGTCGCCCCGGGATGACGGCGGGGTTGAAAAAAGCCTGGTGCGCAAACGCGCGTCCCTGCGCGCCGCGCTGCTCAGCCCGATGCCCGATGCCCGATGCCCGATGCCCGATGTCCGTCGCCTCGCGCGCAAACTCCGTTCCGACGCGATCATCCTCAAACCCATCGTGCCGCGCACGATGCCAAAAACCAGAGAGCGCGATTTTTGGGAAGAACGCATCGCCGCCGCCGAAGTAGCGCGCTTTGTGCTGACCGAATACTGGCGCATCCGCCGCGACAGCTCTTAATTCAGGCTGAGCAACGGGTCCGCGCTCGCCAGGGTCAGGATCAATGCTTGCGCGCCGCCGGCCGAAAGAGCCGGCGCGAACAAATGGCCTTGTGCATAATCACAGCCGAAATCGATCAGCCGATCGCGCACCTCGCCACGCTCCACGCCCTCAGCCACAACATCGAGGCCAATATCGTGGGCCAGCAGGATCAGCGCCTTGACGATCTTTTCAGCCCGCGGATTGCGCGCGATGGCGGCAACGAAAGAGCGGTCGATTTTCAGCGTGTCGCACGGCAGCCGCGCGAGCCAGGCGAGCGACGCAAAGCCCGCGCCGAAATCATCAAGCGCCACCGCCACGCCATTGCCGCGCAGCCGCTCACAGGCGCGCGAGGCCGCATCCGGATCGTGCAGGATTTGGCTTTCCGTCAGCTCCACCTTCAAGGCGCCGGCCGGCAGACCGCGGGCGATGTCGAGCACTTCATCAACGATCTCGCCGCGCTCCAGATCGCCGCCCGTGACATTGACGGTCAGGAAGATGTTCTGCGCTTGTGGGGTTGCGCCGCGCCAGCCGGCAAACGCGTCCACCGCCTTGGTGAGTACGAAGCGGCCGACATCGCGGGTCAGGCCGTAATTCATCGCCACGCGCAAAAAACGATCCGGCCCCCACAAGGCGCCATCGGGACGCCGCCACCGGGCGAGCGCCTCAAAACCCGCCAGCGCCCCGTCGCTCAGGCGCGCGATCGGCTGGAACACTGGCTCGAAGGCGCCGCTGGTCAAGGCGGCATCCAACTCGGCGGCCAGTTCGGCCTCAGACTGCGACTCGCTTTTCATGGCTCACCATCACTTGAGAGCCGCGCATACAGCAAGTGATCGCGCCAGTCGCCATTGATCTTGAGATATTTGCGGGCAAAGCCTTCATGCGAAAAGCCGGCTTTTTCAAGCAGCGCCTTGGATGGCGCATTGTCAGGCTGGCAGGCGGCCTCCACCCGATGCAGGCCAAGATCGCCAAATGCAAATCGGGTCACGGCGCGCACCGCGGCCAAGGTCAGCCCATGGCGGGCAAAGCGCTGGCCGACCCAATACCCCATGGCGCAGGATTGGGCGACGCCCCGCTGCACCCGGCTCAAGCTCACTGCGCCGACAAAGGCATGGTCAGATGCGCGAAACACAAAAAACGGAAAAGCGCGGCCGTCGCGGATATCTTCGGCATAGCGGCGCAGCTTGCTACGATAGGTGTTGCGGCTCAGCTCTTCTTCACTCCAGGTCGGCTCCCATGGTTGCAGGAATGCTCGGCTCTCCCCGCGCAGCGCCGACCAGGCGGCATAGTCCTTGGCTTCCGGATGGCGCAGGCTGACCAGCCCGCCATCAAGCCTGCGCGGATTTTCTTCGTTTGTATCCCGCCGCAGAAACGCCATGCCGCCCTCTATGATCCCCAGCCTACCTTACACGATCCGTGCCGCAAACGCCTCCGCCGCCACAAGCCCGCCCTTTGGTCCAACTGCCGCCGCCGCCCGCGGCCCGGCCAGGGCCGCCTGGGCGACCGCCTGGACGTCTTGGGCCGTCACCGCCCGGAAGCGGGCGCGGATGTCGGTGAGCGAAAACAGCTCCCCGCGCAGGAACAATTGCGCCGCGCGCAAGTCCGCCCGCGCCATGGGCTGCTCAGCGCCCATCAGCATTTGCGCCGAGAGCGTTGCCTTGGCGCGTTGCAATTCGGCTTCGGTTGGCCCGGTGGCGGCGAGGTCTTCCAGAGCCGCGACCGTCAGCTTAACCACTTCATTGGCCTGCTTTGGGCCACAGCCGGCGTAAACGGCAAACCGGCCGGCGTCCTCATAGGCGTCGGTGAAGGCGTCTATGGCGTAGACCAGTCCGCGCTTCTCGCGGACCTCCTGAAACAACCGCGACGACATGCCCCCGCCAAGAATTTCTGCCAACACCCGCAGCGGATAGGCCTGCGCGGCTGCTGCCGGCGCGCCCGCCCAGGACAAGGCCAGATGGGTCTGTTCGGTGCGCCGCGCTTCCACTTTGAGACCGTCGCGGATCGCTGCCGCTTGCGGCGCCGGGCCTGGTTCGCTGGTAAGATCGCCAAAGCGGGTTTGCGCCAGCTCAAGGATCGCGTCGCGGTCGTAACGGCCGGCGGCGGCGATCACGACATGCGGGCCAGTCAGATGGGTGTTGCGGAAGGCCTCCAGTGTGGGCACGAAGATGCCTTTCAGCGTTTCGACATCGCCCAGGATCGGCCGGCCGAGCGGCTGATCGGGAAAGGTCGCGGCCTGAAGAAGCTCAAAGACCCGGTCGCTCGGCTGGTCGAAGGCTTCGCCGATTTCCTGGGCGACGACGCCTTTTTCCTTCTCAAGCTCGGCGATTTCCCAGTGTGGGACGCGCACGATATCGGCGACAAGGCCGAGCGCGAATGTTGCGTCCTCGGCGGCGCAGCGGGCGAAATAGGCGGTGGTCTCATAGCCGGTGGAGGCGTTGAGGCTGGCGCCGACGCTTTCGGCGGCTTCGGCAAATTGGCGCGCATCGCGCCCGCCGGCGCCCTTGAAGGCCATGTGCTCAAAGAGGTGAGCGACGCCATTTTGAGCAGCACTTTCCCAGCGCGCGCCGACGCGCACCCACACCCCGACCGCCGCCGTCTCCAGCGCCGGCATCGGATCGAGCGCGACGCGCACTTTGTTGGGCAGGGTCAAGGTTTCCATGTGATCTTCCGTGTTGGGATTATTGTGCTTGCCTCTCTCCCCTATCTGGGTGCGGGGAGACGCTTACGCCCATGCCCGCGAACGCGCCGCAATCAACGCCTTGATCGCGGCCGCATCAGCCGGCGCCTCGGTGATCTGTTCTGGGCGATCAAACAGATCGGCGCAGAAGGCCGGCAGCAGCGGTTCAACGCCAATGGCGCTCGCCACCGTGTCGGGGAACTTGGCTGGATGGGCGGTGGCCAGGATCACAAGCGGATTGGCGCCGAACCGCGACGATTGGACCTGTGCGGCAGCAACTGCGGTTGCGGTGTGCGGGCAGATGATTTCGCCAGTGGTTTCAAAGGTCGTGCGCATCGCGGCGCGGGTTGCGGCGTCGTCGATGGCGCTGGCGCTGAAACGATCGGTGATGAAGGCGTGCGCGTCTTTCGGCAATGTGAAGGC
The DNA here is from genome assembly GCA_040381035.1 of Hyphomonadaceae bacterium. Lineage (GTDB taxonomy): Bacteria > Pseudomonadota > Alphaproteobacteria > Caulobacterales > Aquidulcibacteraceae > REEB506. The sequence goes on along the minus strand of JBEIHY010000030.1, from coordinate 15,310 downwards.
GCCATTGGCCGCGAAGTCGCGATAGAGGCCTGCGGTTGTCGGCCCATCGCCGCCCAGCGCCCAGAAGGCCAGGCGTTCGAAATTGCTCGCCGCCTGGATGTCCATGGCCGGGCTCAAGGTCGCGCGCGATGCGGCGGCGCGCTGATAGCGGCCGCTCTGAATGGCGCGGGCCAGGCTGTCATTGGCATTGGTGGCAACCAGAATCCGCCCAATCGGTGCGCCCATCTGGCGCGCGACATGGCCTGCGAGCGCATCGCCGAAATTGCCGCTCGGCACGGCGAAATCGACCGCCCCGCCGCGACCAAGCGCCATTGCGGCTTCGATATAATAGACGGTCTGGGCAAGGATGCGCGCCCAGTTGATCGAATTGACGCCGCTCAAAGCGGCGCGGGCCGAAAAGTCTGCATCGCCAAACAGAGCTTTGACCAGCGCCTGGCAAGCGTCAAAGTCACCGTCGACCAGAATGGCGTTGACATTGGCGGCGCCGGTGGCGGTCATGAAGCGCTGCTGCACGGCGCTGACGCGGCCCTTGGGCAAAAGCACAAAGAGGTCGATCGCATCGGCGCCGGCAAAGGCGGATGCGGCCGCCCCGCCGGTGTCGCCGGAGGTGGCGCAGACCACGCTCAAGCGTGCACCGCGCTCGAGCAGGATGCGATCATAGAGCCGCGCAATCAGTTGCATCGCCACGTCTTTGAAGGCGAGCGACGGCCCGTGGAACAGCTCCAGCAACCAAGTGGCGGCGTCGAGCTGGGTGAGCGGCGTGATGGCGGGATGGTGGAAGGCGCTGGCCGGACCAAAGGCGGCATTGGCGAGGTCAGCGGCGCCGGCAAAGCTCAGATCGCCATCGGCGAACAGATAGAGCGCTTCAGCGCAGGCGCCGGCAAAACCGAGCCGGCCGCGATTGTCGCTCAAATAGGGCCGCAAGCTTGGAATGTGGTCGGGCGCGTATAGGCCGCCGTCTGGCGCCATGCCCGCCAGAACCGCGTCAATGAAACCGGCCGGCTTGGCGCCGCCGCGGGTGGAAAGATAAGCCACGTTGTCCTGCTCTCAGGGTCCTGCTGTCACGGGCGAAGGCGCAAGCGGCCGGCCTGTGCATGAAACGCCAGATAGACACCGACCAGGGCCGCGGCCAAGCCCCACCAGGTCAAGGCGTAGCCGAAATGACGCTCGGGATGGAGATAGGTAGGGTTGGTCAAAAATGGATTGGGCGTGGCGCGGCCATCGGCGCCGACATAGGGCAGCGCCACAATCAAAGGCTCCAGGCCGGAAACGCCGGCGGCTTTGGCCATGGCGGGGCTGTCGTAACTGTAGAACGCCCGGCGCGCCAGATTGGGCGGCGGCGAAAAAGCGCCGGCGCGCGGGGCCGGCATGGTATGGCCGGCGAGCACGATGCCGGGCGCCAAGGCCGGCGGCGGATCGGTGATCGCAGGGATGGCGGCGCCAGGGACGAATGCCGCGTCAACCCACCAGCGCTGGGCGAGCGGGCCTGTGCCAACCTCGACCGCGTGCAACACCCGCCAGCCGGGGGCGCTGTCCTTCATGGCGTACAGATAGATCGATTGGCCGGGGGTGGCCGCAATTGGGCCGAGCGAAATTTCACTCGCCCCCCCTCCGGGGCCGCGCAGCTTTTCAACATAACGGCCCCATTGCCAACCGCCCAAGCCGATCAGAATGGCCAAGGCGACAAGGGCGCCGAGCGTCAAGCCCGGAAGCGGCTGGAAACGCATCGGATCTAATCGCCGCCAAACCGGGACTCGGTCGCCTTGTGGCGCCATTGCATGACAAACAACAGCGCCTTCATCGGCCGCAGCAGCAACAGCGAGAGCCCGACCGCCAAGGTCGCCGTGATCGCCACGATCAGAAGCGGCGGCCACTTCAAGGCAAACTCCAGCACCACCGCCAAGGGAACGATCACCGCGCCAACGATGAACATCACGAACACCGCCGGCCCGTCGCCGGCATCGGCGATGCGGAAATCAGATCCGCACGCCGCGCAGCGATCAGCCAGCCGTAGATAGCCGGCAAACATCCGCCCCTGCCCGCATTGAGGGCAACGCGCTTGCAGCGCCGCCCGCCAAGCCGGCGGCTGGCTCATGTGCCAAACACCAACCGCGGCGCGACATAAACGAAGGCAAACAGGAACAGCCAAACTACATCCACGAAGTGCCAGTACCAGGCCGCCGCCTCAAAGCCGAAATGCTTTTGCGGGGTGAACTGGCCCGCGAGCAGACGCAACAGACAGACCGCCAAGAAGATGGTGCCGATGACCACATGCGCGCCGTGGAAGCCGGTCGCCATGAAAAAGCTCGCGCCATAGAGATTGGCGTCGGTGACTTCACCGCGATTGCCGAAATTGAACCCGGCGACGCTGTATTCATAGACCTGCACGCAAGTGAACAGGATGCCGAGCGCGACCGTCAAAGACAGGCCGATCTTGGCGCCGTTGCGGTCGCCCTGCTGCAGCGCGTGGTGGGCCCAGGTCACGGTCGTACCTGACAGCAGCAGGATCAGCGTGTTCATCAGCGGCAGGTGGAAGGGATCAAAAGTCGCCACATTCGGGGGCGGCCAGCTGGCCCAGGCCTTGGCGGTCTCGGCGTCCCAGGTCGGCACATACCAGCCGGAGCGAACCTCATGGAAGATCGCCAATTCAAAGAACACCCAGAACCAGGCGACAAAGAACATCACTTCCGACGCAATGAACAAAATCATGCCGTAGCGCAGATGGATATCGACCACCGGCGTGTGATCGCCGCGGCGGCTTTCCTTGATCACATCGCCCCACCAGCCGGCCATGGTGTAGAGCACGCCGGCCAGGCCCAAGAGCATGATCCATGGATCGCCCTTGGCGAAGAATTGTTTGGCAAAGCCCGTCGCTTCGTCATCGACCAGGCCGTGCATGAAGATCACGCCGCCAAGCGCCAGGATGAACACCGAAAGCGAGCCGACAAACGGCCACGGGCTTGGGTCCACAAGATGGTAATCGTGTTTGACTTCACCGTGTCCGGCCATCTGCCCTATCCCCTTGCCGGACCGCGCGCGGCGGCCGGGTTGATCCTGTGCGGCGCGCGCCGCGCTGTTGAACCGCTCTTAGCCTGCGCCGGGCGGCGCGGACAAGGCGGCGAATTCTCCCGCGCCTTACGGCCGCGCGACGCCGGCCGGCGCCTCGGCGGTTCGGATGGCGCCGCCTTTGGCTGCAAAGAAGGTGTAACTCAAAGTAATCGTCTGAACTTCCTCGGTGTCTTTGTCGGTCGCCAATTCGGGGGCGACATAGAACACCACCGGCAGTTCGAGCGTCTCGCCCGGCTGGAAGGTTTGTTCTTGGAAGCAGAAGCATTGCAGCTTCTGGAAATAGATCCCGGTCTTGTGCGGAGTGACATTATAGGTCGCCATCGCGGTGACGGGTCTGTCGCTGGTATTGGTGAAGCGATAGAAGGCAAGGCCGGTTTCGCCGAGCTTCACCGTCGCGGCGCGCTGCAGCGGCTCAAAGGTGACGTCCAGACCCGGGGCGTGATTGGCGTCGAAACGGACTTCGATGGCCTTGGCGCTGACGCCGCTGGGCGCGCGCGTGGCGACTTGAGTGGTGCCGCCAAAGCCCGTGACCTGGCAGAACATTTCATAGAGCGGCACGGCCGCATAAGCCGCGCCAAACATGGCCAGCGGGATAGCGGCGCCGAGGAGGGCCGTGCGGGCGAGGCTCTTGGGGTCAGGCTTCGGCTGGGTCATGGCGCCTCAGAACGGCCGCTTGGCGACATTGCCGCCAAGATGGACAATGGTGATGACGAAGATCAGCGCGATGAAGCCGACAAGGCCAGCCGCGATCCAAAGATTTCGCCGTTTGCGGGCGGCGATCTCGGCGTCGCTCAACAGGGTCGCTTGATCGCTCATCCGCCGCCCCCCAGGGTGACGGGGAAGTGCAGGCCAAAGCCGTGCTCCACCAGCAGCGCGGCAAACACCAGGAACAAAAACAGGATCGAGAAGGCGAACAGATTGCGCGCCGCCAGATCGCCCCGCTTCACGGCATACAAATCCGCACTGCCGGCGTCGGCTGTTTCACCAGCGCGGGAGGTGAAAATCTTCACCGCCAGCGCCAGGAATATGAGCGAACCAAAACCAGCGACCGCAGCATAAATCCAGCCGCCAAGCCCAGTGACAACCGGCGCCAGCGTCAGCGGCGCAAGTGCGAGCGAATAGACCAGGATACTGAGCCGCGTGTGCTTGGCGCCGTGCGTCACCGGCAGCATCGGCACCCCGACATTGGCGTAATCGCCGCGCTGATACAGCGCCAGCGCCCAGAAGTGCGGCGGCGTCCACATGAAGATAATCGCCACCAGGATCAGCGGATCGAGGCTCAAGCCGCCAGTTTTGGCGGCCCACGCGATGGCGGGCGGCAGCGCGCCGGCCAGCCCGCCGATGACGATGTTCTGCGGCGTCGCCCGCTTCAGCCACATTGTATAGACGACGGCGTAGAACCAGATCGAAAACGCCAACAGCCCCGCCGCCAACGGCCCGGCCGCCAGCGCCATGATGACCACCGACAGCGCCGAGATGACGAGGCCGAAGCTCAAGGCTTCGCTCGCTGGCACCTTGCCCGCCGGCACCGGGCGCGCGCGGGTGCGCTTCATGCGCGCGTCGATATCGGCGTCGTACCACATGTTCAAACTACCGGCGGCGCCGGCCGCCGCCGCGATCGCCAGGATCGAGGCGAAGGCTAGCACCGGGCTGACATCGCCGGGCGCAGCGAGCCAACCGACCACGGCGGTGAAAATCACCAAAGACATCACCCGCGGCTTCATCAGCTGCAGATAATCTCCCGCAGTGGCGGGTTTCAGGGTTGCCGCGGTCAGATCGGTCATTTCGTTTGCCAGAGCGGGCGGGCCCGGGGGCCCGCCCGACAATCCTCAGTGATGCTTCTCAGCCTCGACCTTCGGCAGTTCGCTGAACTGGTGGAAGGGCGGGGGCGACGACAGCGTCCATTCCAAAGTCGTGGCGCCTTCGCCCCACGGATTGGCCGACGCGCGACGGCGCATGACGAACATTTCCACCAGCATGACCAGGAAAATCAGCGTGCCAATGCCCGCAATCACATAGCCGATGGAGGAGATTTGGTTCCAGTACGTAAAGCCATCCGGATAATCGACATAGCGGCGCGGCATCCCTTGCAGCCCAAGGAAGTGCTGCGGGAAGAAGATGATGTTGACGCCGACAAACGTGATCCAGAAATGCAAGCCCCCGAGGAAGCCGTTATAACGCAGGCCGCTCATTTTCGGGATCCAGTAATAGAAGCCGGCAAAGATCGCAAACACGGCGCCGAGCGACAAAACGTAATGGAAGTGCGCGACGACATAATAGGTGTCGTGCAGCACCGTATCGATGCCGGAATTGGCCAGCACAACGCCGGTGACGCCGCCGACGGTGAACAGGAAGATGAAGCCGATCGCCCACAGCATCGGCACCTTGAACTCGATCGAACCGCCCCACATCGTGGCGATCCAGCTGAAAATCTTGATGCCGGTCGGCACCGCGATGATCATTGTGGCGGCGACGAAATAGGCCTCCAGCTCAAAACCCATGCCAACCGTATACATATGGTGGGCCCAAACGATGAAGCCGATAAATCCGATCGCAACCATCGCGTAAGCCATGCCGAGATAACCGAACACCGGCTTCTTGGAGAAGGTCGACACGATCTGGCTGATCATGCCGAAGCCCGGCAAAATCAGGATGTAGACTTCCGGGTGTCCGAAGAACCAAAACAAGTGCTGGTACATCACCGGGTCGCCGCCGCCGGCCGGTTCAAAAAACATTGTGCCGAATTCGCGATCCGTGAGCAGCATGGTCAACGCGCCGGCGAGCACCGGCAGCGACAACAACAGCAGGAACACCGTCACCAGCATCGACCAGACAAACAGCGGCATGCGGTGAATGGTCATGCCCGGCGCGCGCATATTGAAGATCGTGGTGATGAAGTTGATCGCGCCAAGGATCGAGCTGATCCCGGCGATGTGAAGCGACAAAATCACCATCGTCATGGACGGGCCGCTATGGCCGGTCGTCGACAGCGGCGGATACAGCGTCCAGCCGCCGCCAAAGCCGGTATTGGAGCCCGCCCCAGGCACAAACATCGACAGCATCAGCAGCGCGAACGCAAATGGCAGCAGCCAGAAGCTGATATTGTTCATTCGCGGGAAGGCCATGTCTGGCGCGCCGATCATCAGCGGCACGAACCAGTTGCCAAAGCCCCCAATCATGGCGGGCATGACCATGAAGAAGATCATCACCAGCGCGTGCATCGTGACAATCACGTTGTAATTGTGGGCGTTGCCCCAAATTGATCCTTCAACAAAAACCTGCACACCCGGCTCGGCCAGCTCCCAACGGATCAAGCCTGACATCAGTCCGCCAATAATCCCCGCGATGATCGCAAAGATCAGGTACATCGTGCCGATGTCTTTATGGTTGGTCGAATAGACCCAGCGCTTCCAGTCCCAGATCGAGGGACGGTCGCTGAGATCAGCCTCGTTGTGGGCCCCGGCTTGGGCGGCGGTTGAATTTGCCATGGCGAAATGCATCCTGTGGGAAGGTCAGACGAGCGATTAACGGGTCGGTTGGGCAGCGGGCGCGGCCGCGGGCGCAGCTTCGGTCGGGGCGGCGTCCACCGGCGGGGCGGCCTCCGGGGCCGCGGCCGGCGCAGGCGCGGCGGGGGCTGGCTCCGCGGATGCGATGGCGCGCGGTTGGCCACCCTGCTCCATCACCCATTTCTCGAACGCGTCTTTCGAGACGACATGGATTTCGATCGGCATGAAGGCGTGATTGATGCCGCACAGTTCTGAACATTGGCCATAAAACACGCCCTCTTTGTTGACCTTGAACCAGCCCTCATTGATGCGACCGGGAATGGCGTCTTCCTTGACGCCAAATGACGGCATCGCCCAGCTGTGGATCACGTCGTTCGAGGTTACCAGCATCCGCACATAGGTGTTCACCGGGACATAGATCGGCGCATCGGTGGCGAGCAGCGCCGGCTTGCCGGCGGCCTTGGCGTCTTCGCGCGGCAGCATGTTGGAGGTGATCTGCAGATTGCCGTAGTCCGGGTATTCGTGCTGCCAGAACCAGGAATTGCCGACCGCCTTGATGGTGATCACTTCGGCCGGGTTGACCTTCTCGCCGCCAAACACACGCTCTTCTTCTGCCAAAAGCGGGAACGAATAGACTGCGATCAAGGCCAGGATCGCCACCGGCACCGCCGTCCAGATCACTTCCACGGTCATATTGTGGGTGAACTTCTTCGGCGTCGGATTCGCGGCGCGGTTGTAGCGCAGCACCACCCAGACCAGCAGGCCCAGAACCAGCAAAGTAATGCCGGTAATGATCACCAGAAGCAAGTTATGAAAACTGATGATGTCGGCTTTCACAACCGTCGCCGGCGGCTGGAAATCGATTCCGCCATTCACCGGTTGATCGGCGAAGGCCGGCATGGCCAGCGCCAACAGCGCCAAGACCACTGCAATCCCAACGCTCAATGCCATCGCCTTGACCGTTGCCCCCCGCTTCATTGGCATGATGCCCTGTTGCGTCACAATGCTTCTCCCTCGCTGTTCAACCTGCCGCAGCGACAATTTCATCACGCGACTGGCGAACATTCGCCAACGTCGATATACTTTAACAGCGACTAGCGACGACCCGGCTACGGGGCGCCGTTTTGTCGCACCTGCGGTCATAACCGTCGGCGCAAATCAAAGATGACGGGGTCGTTAGCATGGGCCGTGCCGGGCGTCCAAGCGGTTTGAAGCGTGATTGCGCGCTGTTGTTTGCGTGCATCGCCGCTGCACTCGCCGCCCCAGCGATCGCCTTTGCCGATCCGCTGTCCGATCCGGCTGTGCGCACCCGCGGCAGCGGCGCGCAAACCATAATCGGGGCGCCGCGCGCCTCCGCATGCGCCAATGCCGCGATGGCCGGGCGCGCCGACGCCGGCGTGATCGCCGATTGCGATGAAGGCTTACGAAGCGAACCCCTCGACCGCAAACAGGCCACGTTCACCCACCTCAATCGCGGCGCGGTGCATCTGCGCATGGGCAATGCCGAAGCCGCCCTTCAGGATTTCGATGAAGCCATCAAGATGACGCCAAGAAACGCCAACGCGCTGATCAATCGCGGCGCGGCCTTGGTAATGCTCAAACGCAATGGCGAAGCGGTCGCCACGCTGACCCGCGCGCTGCAGTTGAAGCCGGCCACGCCGGAGACTGCCTATTATTATCGCGCCACCGCCCGCGAGGCGTTGAACGACGTTCGCGGCGCCTACGAAGATTACAACACCGCCCTTTTGATCAAGCCGGGCTGGGCCATGGTCGCGGCCGATATGGCCCGCTTTGCGCGCATTCGCCGCGACCAATTGGCAACGACTTTGGGTGAATCCCCGCGCGGCGCACCGTAACTGGCGCCGAATCACAGGAGCCGCAGATGCGCTGGACCGGTCCCCTTATTGTCGCGTTGCTTGCTTTCGGAGCGGCAAGCTCAGCCCATGCCGCCGCCACCACTTTTTTTGGCGATGGCGCAGCGCGCGAATGCTATCTCGCCGCAAAGGCCGGCGGTAAAAAGAGTGTTGATCTGAACCTGTGCACGTTGGCCATTGACACCCAAGCGATGAACGACCGTGACCTTGCGGCGACCTATACCAATCGTGGCGTCATCCATTTGCACCGCAGCGACCCCGCCAAAGCGCGCGCCGATTTTGCCACGGCCCTGGCCCTGATCCCTGGAATGGGCGAGGCGCATGTCAATCTCGGCGCAGCCTTGATCATGCTCGGCGACGCCGCCGGCGGCGTTGCCGCCATCAACAAAGGCCTGGAACTGAAAACCGACCAACCGCACGACGCCTATTTCAATCGCGGCGTCGCCCGCGAGCAACTTGGCGACATGGTGGGCGCTTATCGTGATTATAGCGAAGCCGCGCGCCTGGCGCCGAACTGGGAATTACCCAAAAATGAGCTGGCCCGGTTTACCGTGGAAACCAAATCGAAGGCCGCGCCTTGACGCCGCACAAGCGATTACGGCCAATGCTCGGACATGAAGAAATTGCTTGCCGGTTACCGCCAGTTTCGCGCTGAACGCTGGCCAAAGGAATACGCGCTGTATGAGGCCCTCGCCCGCGGCCAAACGCCCCGACTACTGATCATCGCCTGCGCCGACAGTCGGGTCGATCCCTCAACGATTTTCAATGCCGGGCCCGGCGAGCTGTTTGTTGTCCGCAATGTGGCGGCACTCGCCCCGCCTTATGCTGCCGATGAGGGGCTTCACGGCACCTCCGCCGCAATCGAGTTCGCGGTCAAAAAACTGAACGTGCATTCCATTCTGGTCCTCGGCCACGCCGCTTGCGGCGGGGTCAGCGCCGCTTTGGACGACGACCAGCTCGACGAAACCGAGTTTCTGCGCCCGTGGATTGCCCTGATGGCGCCCGCAAAGGCCCGCTGCCTGGCCTGTGACGACCCCCAAACCGCCCTGGAGCGGGAAGCCATCAAGCTCTCGCTCGACCGGCTGATGACCTTCCCGTTCGTCGCCGAACGGGTCAGGGCCGGCGCCCTCAGCCTCGAAGGCGCCCGATTTGGCATCGAAAATGGCCTCTTGGAGCTTTATGATAGAGAGGTTGATGCGTTCGTAGTGCTCGGTTAAGCGCTGCCAGTGCATGAACGAATTCAGATGACGAGCTGCGCGCCCCTCCAGCGGCGCGCCGGAGCGGAAGCGGCATGGCGGACATCCTGATGATCGGCCTGCCGGAAACGGCGGCGGCGGAAGAGGCCCTTGCGGGCCTGTTCGACCGCGCCGGTCTGGGTGTGGTCCATACCCAGGCCAGCCCCCAGCAGCTGCGCGACATTGCCGCGATCATCCTCCTATGGGGCGATGAGGCCGCCCGCACGCCGGCAATGATGGACGCGATTGACCGCGCCGCCGCCACCGGCAAAGCGTTGATTGCGCGCCTGTCGCCGCGGCCGCTGCCGCTCAATTTGCGCTCGCCGCCCAATTTCGATCTGAGCGGCTGGCGCGGCGATCCTGACGATCCGCTGCTCGACAAACTGCTTTTGGCGCTCGACGAAAAGCTGCAACGGCGCACCCGCACCGCCGCCGCCCCGCCACCGCCGGCGGCAGCGCCAGTTGTGCAGCCGCGCCGGGTGGCGTCGCCGCCCGCGCCGCCGCGGCCTTCATCTTTGCCGCCACCGCCCCGCTACGCCCCACCGCCGACCGCGCCGATCCCGATTGATCCGCCGCCGGAGCCGGAGGCGAGGGAACGCCGTCGCCGGGCCGATCCGGTCTGGGCGCAAGCGCTGGCCATCGTCGTTCTGGCTGCGCTCACCGGCTTTACCGTCTGGCTGTTCTCCCAGCCGCAACAACCGACCGCCCCGGCCGAGCAAGCCGCCATCACTGCCCCGAAAGAGCGCGACCCGCTGGGCGTGATCGCGCCGGTTGCCTGGGACAAGGCGCCAACCCCGCGCGAGCTCGGCCGCCTCTATCCCGCCGAAGGCGGCGGCGACAAAGGTCTGGTGCGGCTGCGCTGCACTGTTCTGGCCGACTTCTCCGCCTTCTGCAGCGTGGTTGAAGAAACACCGCCCGGGCGCGGCTTTGGCGAGGCGGCAGTGAAGGCCTCCGAACGCCTGCGCGCGGCGCCGACTTTGCCGAATGGGGAATCGAGCGTCGGCGCAGTGGGCGATGCGCTGGTCGTGCTTGATCCGCCGCGGTGATCGCGAAGCCCGCTAAGCGTAATTGAAACTGACGCTCAGCCGGTCTTCATCGCCGCCATTCAGCGGCACTTCGTGGCGCAGCCAGCTTTCCCACAGCGCAAACGATCCCGCACTTGGCTGGATATAATGGAAGCTCTTGTTGTGGGCCGCGGCGCGGGCCTTGCGCGGCGGCGCCGCCATCATCAAGCCAAGGCGCGGATCTTCCAGCTTCAGCGCGCTCGCGCCCGGCGGCGTGCTCACATAATACGTGCCGCTGACGACGCTGTGGGGATGGATGTGGCTGGTATGGACCCCGCCTGGCGGCAGCACATTGACCCACAGGCTATCGAGCTTCAGCGCCCGCCCGCCAAGATCGAAATCCAGCGCTTTGGCGAAGTCGGCGACATGGGGATCAAGCGCTTCGACCAGATCGGCGAACACCGGCATCCGCCACGGCAAATCGTTGAGTGAGGCGTAACTGGTATAGCCGCGATAGCCTTTCTTCTCTGACCAGTCCTGGCCGGCGGAATCGTCCGCAGCCAGCACCGCAATCGCCTGCGCCAGCTCGACATTCAGTCGCCGCGCCGCGCCGGCGATGAGTTTGCCGCGATAGATTTGGGTGACAAACAAGGTCTCGATTTGTGCGCTCATGGCGACCGCTTTAGCATGATCGCAATGGATGCAAGGACTGCCGATGGCGCGCCGCTTTTATGTCGATATGCCGTGGGGCCAAATGCACGGCCTGTGCGCTGGCGAGGGCCCGCCGGTGGCGCTGCTGCATTCGAGCCCGCTGTCGTCGGATTTCCTGCACCCGCAAGTGATGGCCCTGGCGCAGGCCGGCTTCACCGCCATCGCCCTCGACACCCCCGGATATGGCGGCTCCGATGGGATTTTGCCGACGCCTGAGAGCCTCGGCGATTATGCCGCCGCAATGCATGACGCCATGGCCGCGCTTGGCCATGACCGTTTTGGCCTTTACGGCTCCGCCACGGGCGGCCAGATCGCGCTCGCCTTGGCGCGCCGGGCGCCGCTTGCGATCAGCCATTTGGTTATCGACAATGTCGCCCACATCGCGCCCCATCTTCGCGCCGCATGGGCGGCCGACTACTTCCCCGACATAGCGCCCCAAAATGACGGCGCTCATTTGCAGCTGATCTGGGAGATGTGCGCCAAGCAAGCGACCCGCTTTCCCTGGCACATCGAAGCGCCGGCCCGCAAACCTGTCCCGCCGCCGGGCGTCCTTAACGCCATGGCGCTTGGCTTCCTGCGCGCCGGGCCGGATTATGACCGCGCCTATCGGCTCGCCCTCGCCGCGGAAGACGCGGCCTCGCTCGCGGGGTTGACGACACCCACTGCGCTGATCGACTGGGCCGATAGCCCTTTGCGGCCTGAGCTTCACGCCCTGATCGCACAAGGCCTGCCGGCATGTGTGCGCGTGGTCAAAGCCGGGCCTGGAATGTCGGCGCGACTGGCGGCGATCATTTCAGCCTTCACATGACAGCGCGATCGTCCGGTTTTGGACGATGACGCATGACAGGCTAAGCGAGCGTTGAATAGACCCGCAACCAGGTGTGGGAATTTCTCGTGGCGTTTGGCCATAGCAATCGTATAAATGTCCAACAGTCGGACAGCCAGCCGAAGCAAAGGCGGCGCCGTTAGGGACGAAAGCGCCAGCGCGCGTGGACAGTGACCTCCCCTCCGCAGAACGCAAACGCGTCCGCGCCCGACCGGGGCGGCCCCGCGGCGAACAGCCCGGCGCTGCGCGCGAACGGCTTTTGGATAGCGCTGAAACCTTGTTTGCCCTGCACGGTTTTCACGGCGTGGCAGTGCGTGACGTGACCCGCGCCGCCGGCGTGGATGTGGCCCTGCTGCACTATCATTTCAACACCAAACGCGGCCTGTTTGATTCGGTGTTTTCACGCCGGGCCGAGATCCTCAACCAAGACCGCCACGACGCTTTCGCGCTGATCGAGCCGGACTTGAAGCCGGGCACAGCCAGCATCTTGGCGTTGATCGACGCTTTTGTGCGCCCCGTCTTGCAGCGCTGCGCCCATGGCGGACCGGGCTGGAAGTCGTACTGCGCGCTGCTGGCGCTGGTCAACAATACCCCCGACTGGGGCGGGGAAACGATGGCGCGGTCCTTCGATCCGGTCGTCCATCGCTTGATCGCCGGCATGAAAAAGGCGCTGCCAGAGGCCGCCGATGAAGACCTCTATTGGGCGTTTCATTTCCTGTCGGGCGCGCTCAGCCTGACGCTCGCCGATACCGGCCGGATTGATTTGTTGTCCAACCATCTGTGCACGTCCCAGAATGTGGCGGCGGTGACGGACCGGATGGTTGCCTATTGCGCCGCCGGCTTCATGGCTTTGGCGGCGCGATAGGCGCGCCCGGCAGACGCACGGTGGCGTCTGATCCCGGCTGCAGAACCACATTGCGATCGGCATAGTCCACCGAACCCTGCGCGCGCAAAAGCTTCAGCCATTGCCGGGCGGCGCTGTCATGGCGGCGCGGCGGCAGCTCTTCACACGGGCGCAACACCACTTCCGCGCCGCCGAGCGTGAAGCCCTTTAGGCACAGGCCGGCGAGATCGGAGCGTGACACCAGGATGCGTTTGGCCAGGGCCTCAGCCTCGGCCATGCGGTTTTCCCCGGCCAGATTCTGCGCCCGCGCCATGGGATGGCTGTCCTTGAAGTGGACGAGAAATTCCAGCGGCTGGCCGGTCGCCGGCATGACCGCCGCCGGCTTGGCAGGCGCAGGGCCAGCCGAAGATGGCTTGGACGGCATCCCGTCCGGCGCCGGGACGCCATTGGGCACAGCGGCAACCGACGCGACCGGCTCGTCCACCACTGGCGGCGCTTCGAGCTTCACCGCCGGCCCTCCTTTGGGACCCGTCGCGTCTGGCGGCGGCTGCGTGAACAACACGACGGCGCCAGCCGCAATCGCTGCAACCGCCGCGCCGATACCGGCCAAGCGGGCAGCGCCGCTCTGGGGGCGTGCGGGATCAGGCCCGGCCAAGATTAGCGCCGCCGGGTCGGCGGCGCGGCCGGCGCCACCGCAGGCCCAGCCGCCAACAGCTGGGTCAAGTCCAATTGCCCGCGCCCGCAGGCGCGCATGCACTTGCCCGGCTGGCCAGGAATGGGCGTGGCGGCGCTGTTGCGGGCGCAATCAACGGTGCAGGCATTGGCGTCAATCGGCGCGACCGCGCGGGTCAGCAACAGATCCTCCAGTGCTTTGCCGGACACGCCATATTGCGCCTTCAGCAAAGCCAGAGCTGCCGCGACATGCGGGGCCGCCATCGAGGTGCCCTGATCGTAATTGTAGTAGCACACCGCGGCCGCGCCCTTGGTCACCGGGTCGAAGCAATCGTTCTTGGTCGTCTTGGTCGACAACACGCCGTCCGGGCGGCCATCATTGTCCAGGTCTTCGTACATATTGCCGCCGGGGGCGAGGATATCCACCTCCGGGCCGAAATTGGAATAGAAGGTCAGTTGGCCACGGAAATTACCGGCGCCAACGACCACCACATTGCGGCAATTGGCCGGAGCGTAGCTCGCCGCGCGCCCGCCATCATTGCCGGCAGCGACCACCACGACCGTGCCTTTGGAAACCGCCCCGTCAATCGCGTCCTGCAGCGCATCCGGGCACGGCGCCGGGATCGACAGGCTGAGATTGATGACATCAGCGGGCTTGGGATTGACGATTTGCAAGCCATTTTCGCCAACCGCCGGGAAAAGCGCCGCCGACCAACGAATGGCGCTGATGATGTCGGACAGCGAACCGCCGCATTTGCCCAGCGCCCGCACCGGCACGACCGTCACGTTCCAATTGGCGCCAGACACGCCGCGCGCTTTGTTGGTGGCGGCAGCCCCAACGGTGCCGGACACATGGCTGCCGTGATAGGTGTTGCTCATAACCCCGCAGCTCGGATCGGCGTCGCCCTCATCATTGGGATTGGCGTCGATGCCGTCATTGTCGCCGGCGCGGTTGAAGCTGGAGATCATGTCGATGCCGGGGCCGAGATTGTTCGGCGTGCCGGCTTTGAAATCGGGGTGGTTGTAATCGATCCCAGTATCGATCACCGCGACGCGAATGTCTTTGCGCCCGACCTGGCGCATCGCCGCCCAGAACGGTTCAAAACCCGCCCCGCCGGGGGCCTGATCGACGCCGGCTCCGCGGCCGCGGAAGTGCCATTGCAGCGGCAGCAGCGGGTCGTTCGGCAGCGATCCGGTGAAGACTTGATCCGCGCCGGGCGTCGGCGCCGATTGGCCCGTCGTCGGCTGGCCGGGCTGGGCCGGGGTTTGGCCATTGGTCGCTGGCGGCTGGGCCGGCTTCTTGCTCCATGGCGCGCGCTCAAAACCAAGCGTGGCGACATAGTTCTTTTCAACAAAAGCAAATTGTTTGGAGGCGCGCAAACGCTCCAAGGCGCATTGAGTTTTCAGTTCGATGTCGGCGTCGAGCTGGGCTTCAGTGACCCCGCGCGGGCAGCGTAGATTGGGATCAACCTCCACCGCCAGCACCTCGGCGCCGGGCGTCGCCGGGGCCGCGCCGGGCTGGGCGGGGGCGGCAGGGGCTTGCGCCGGCGCGGCGGCGGCGGCGGCGGC
>JBEIHY010000029.1:0-38110 GCA_040381035.1 Hyphomonadaceae bacterium | reverse complement strand
GGCGCCGGCGCACACCGCGATCAAGCCGTCAGCGCCCTTCTCCAGCGCCTTCTTGGCGTGGGCGATATTGATCACGTCGTGCAGCGTGATCCCACCATAGGAATGAATTCTGTCGTTCAACCACGGCTGGGCGCCGAGCGAAGTGATGACGACGGGAACCTTGAACGTGACGCAGGCTTCGACGTCATGCTCCAGTCGGTCATTTGACTTGTGAACGATCTGGTTGACCGCAAACGGCGCGGCCGGCCGGTCTGGATGTTTGGCGTCATGCTCGGCCAGTTCGGTGGTGATCTTGTCGAGCCATTCGTGCAGCTTCGGCGCCGGGCGCGCATTGAGCGCCGGAAAAGAGCCGACCACGCCGGCTTTGCATTGCGCGATCACCAGATCGGGATTGGAGATGATGAACAATGGCGCGCCAACGACCGGGATGCGGAGTTTTTGCAGGATTGGGGGCAGCGCCATGGATTGTCCTCATCGACTTTCTGTATCGACCTAGCGCGCACCGGCCGGCGCGTCGAGCCTTGACGTTGCGCCCGCCCGCCATTCACTAACAGCCATGGCCGAACCGACCCTGTCCCTTGCCGCCGATTTCCCCGATCAGGACGAGGCCCGCTGGCGCGCGCTGGCCGAAGCAGCGCTGAAAGGCGCGCCGTGGGAGCGGCTCATCAACCGCACCTTGGACGCAATACCGATCCAGCCGCTCTATCGCGCAACCGACTTTGCCAGCGCCGCCGACGCCGCCGGTCTGCCAGGGCAAGCGCCGTTTACCCGCGGGCCCACAGCCGCGCGCGACCGCTACCTGCCATGGGACATCCGCCAGCCCGTCGGCGGCCCCGATCCGGCCGAAGCCAATCGTCTGGCGCTTGCTGATTTGGAGCGCGGGGTCAGTTCGATTGAACTATTGGTCAGCGGAACCGCGCGGCCTGGATTGTCCGTAGACGGACTATCGCTGGCGCTGGCGGGCGTAATGCTGGACCTTGCGCCGGTGGCCTTGAGCGCTGGCCGTATGGGCCTTGCGGCGGCGCAGGCTTTGGCGGCGCACCTGGAAGCGGCCAAAGCTGATCCCGCGCAGGCCGCGCCGGCGTTCAATCTCGATCCGTTCGGCGCCTGGATGCGCACCGGCGCCTTGGACGACAGCGCCGAAGCCAGCATCGCCGCCGCCGCCGCTTTCGCCGCCGGGCCCGGCCAGATGTGGGCCAAAGGAACGGCGCTGCGCGTCAATGGTCGCGCTTTGCACGAAGCCGGCGCCTCACCCGCCTGGGAACTGGCCGGCATGCTGAGCGCCGGCGTTGCCTATTTGCGCGCGCTAGAGGCGGCGGGGCTTGCCGTGGAAGACGGCGCGCGCCGCTTGCTGTTTGCCCTCGCAGTCGGGCCGGACACGATGGCCGAGATCGCCAAGCTGCGCGCGGCGCGAACAGTGTGGGCCGAAGTGATGGCTGCCTGCGGGGCGCCGGCGCACGCGCGCAGCATGAAGCTGCAGGCGATCACCGGCGCGCGGATGATGACGCGCTTTGATCCATGGACGAATATCTTGCGCGGCGCGGCGGCCTGTTTTGCCGCCGCTGCCGGCGGCGCTGATGTGGTCACGGTGCTGCCGTTCACCGCGCCGCTCGGCGAGGCCTCGTCCTTGGCGCGACGCATGGCGCGCAACACCCAGCTGATCTTGATGGAAGAAAGCGGGCTCGGCCGCGTCGCTGATCCAGCCGGCGGATCGTTTGCGGTCGAACGCCTGACCGCCGACATCGCCGCCGCCGCCTGGGAGCGCTTCCAAACAATCGAGGCCGGCGGCGGCCTGGCCACAGCCTTGCGCAGCGGTTTGGTGCAGAAAGCTGTGGCGGACACGCGCGCGGCGGCGGCCAAAGACTATGCGCGCCGCAAAACCACGATCACCGGGCTCACTGACTTTCCGTTGCTCGAAGACATCAAGCCGGAGATCGTGCACGCTGGCGCAACAGAGCCCGCGCCACCGGCAACGGTCGACGCCATCGAGGCGCTGGCGTGGATGCGTTGGTCTGAGCCGTTCGAGCGCCTGCGCGAAAAGGCCGAAGCGATCGCGCCCCGCCCAAGCGTGTTCTTCGCCAATCTCGGGCCCTTGGCGGAGTTCAGCGCCCGCGCCAATTTCGCGCAGAACCTGTTTGCGGCGGGCGGGGTTGGCGCCATTGGCCCGGATGCTCCGTATCCGGACGATGCCGCGCGGCTTGCCGCATTTCGTTCGAGCGGCGCGCGTGTTGCGGTGCTCGCAGGGGCAGATGCCCGGTATGCCGCAGAGGCCGCAGGGGCCGCCCTTGCGCTCAAGGCCGCCGACGCGACCTGGATCGTCTATGCCGGCAAACCCGCCGATGAAGCCGCCCTGCGCACAGCCGGCGTCGATCAATTCGTGTTTGCCGGCCAGGATGCCCTCGGCGCGCTGGAAACCCTGCACGCGGCCTTGGGAGTGGCGTGATGGAAGAGCTTCCTCAACCGGTCGAAAAAGCCCTGGCCAAGCTCGAAACAACGACCGATTACGCAAGCGCTGAAGCAGCCTCGGCGATCGTCAATGCGCACTTGCGCACGACCAGTTGGTTCCGGGTTTCTGAAGCGTTGCTGATGCTGGCAGCGAGCGTCGGCGTCGGTCTGATCCGCGAGATTTGGCCGCACTTGGCAAACTTTGCTTTGGTCCTTTTGGTTTTGTTGCTCATCGATCAGTTTTACGTCTGGGGCCGGCGCAATATCGGCCAGCGCAGACGGGCGCTGACAGCCACCAATCGCTGGGACCAGATCGCTGGAACGCTTGCCGTAAAGGGCCAATTGCCATGAGCCGCATCCCCTCTTTCGCAGATCGCGCTTTTGGCGCTGATCGTCCGGATCCGGATGAAGCCGCTTTCGCCGCCGCTTGCGCCGGGCAAGTCCCTTTCGTGACGCCGGAGGGCATCGCGCTGCAGCCAGCCTACCGCGCCGCCGATACCGCGGGCCTTGATTTCCTCGACGGCTTTCCAGGCCTTGCCCCCTTCGGCCGTGGCCCCTACGCCACCATGTATGTGCAGCAGCCCTGGACCATCCGCCAATATGCCGGTTTCTCCACGGCGGAAGATTCCAACGCTTTCTACCGGCGCAATCTTGCTGCCGGCCAAAAGGGTCTGTCCGTCGCGTTCGATCTTGCGACCCATCGCGGCTATGATTCAGATCACCCGCGCGTGGTCGGCGATGTCGGCATGGCCGGGGTTGCGATCGATTCGATCTATGACATGCGCACCTTGTTTGCCGGCATTCCGCTCGATCAGATGAGCGTGTCGATGACGATGAACGGTGCGGTGCTGCCGGTGCTGGCGCTTTATATTGTCGCGGCCGAAGAGCAAGGCGTGCCTGCGGCGAAGCTGTCTGGAACCATTCAGAACGACATTCTGAAGGAGTTCATGGTCCGCAACACCTATATCTATCCGCCGACGCCGAGCTTGCGCATCATTGCCGATATTTTCGCCTACACCGCCAAGGAAATGCCGAAGTTCAACAGTATTTCGATTAGCGGCTATCACATGCAGGAAGCCGGCGCGACGGCGGATCTCGAGCTGGGCTACACGCTCGCCGATGGCGTGGAATATCTGCGCACCGGCATTCAAGCGGGCTTGAAGGTGGACGCCTTCGCGCCGCGCCTCAGTTTCTTCTGGGCGATCGGCATGAACCCCTTCATGGAAATTGCCAAAATGCGCGCCGGACGGCTATTGTGGGCCAAGCTCGTCAAGCAATTCAATCCGGCTGATGAGAAATCCTTGGCGCTGCGCACGCACTGCCAAACCAGCGGCTGGAGCCTCACCGCCCAGGATGTCTACAACAACGCCGTCCGCACCTGCGTGGAGGCGATGGCGGCGGCCTATGGCGGAACCCAATCGCTGCACACCAATTCACTCGATGAAGCATTGGCGCTGCCAACCGATTTTTCAGCCCGCATCGCGCGCAATACCCAGATCTTTTTGCAGACCGAAGGCGGAATCACCCGCCCGGCCGATCCCTGGGGCGGCAGCTATTATATTGAGCGCTTGACGCATGAGCTTGCGGCCAAGGCGATGGCGCATATCGATGAAGTTGAAAAACGCGGCGGCATGGCGGCCGCCATCGATCAAGGCCTGCCGAAGCTGCGCATCGAGGAAGCCGCCGCCCGCACCCAAGCCCGGATCGACAGCGGCGCCCAAACGGTCGTCGGCGTCAACAAATTCCGCCTGGATGAGCCGGAAGATGTGCCGGTGCTCAAGGTCGACAACACCAAAGTGCGCGCGCTTCAACTCGACAAATTAACGCGCCTGCGCGCAGAGCGCGATGAAGCCATGGTGCGGGAAAAACTCGCGGCTGTGACAAACGCCGCCTCCGGCAATGGCAATCTGCTTGCGCGCGCAGTCGAGGCGGCGCGCGCCAAAGCCACAATCGGCGAAATCAGCGAAGCGATGGAAAGGGTGTTTGGCCGCCATCAGGCGCGCATCCAATCGATCCGCGGCGTCTATGCCACGGCAGCCTCCGCCGAAGGCAAAGCCGCCATCGACAAGGCGCGCGCTGCAGCCGCGTCCTTCAAGGAGGCCGAAGGCCGGGCGCCGCGGATCCTGGTCGCCAAGATGGGCCAGGACGGCCATGATCGGGGCCAAAAAGTCATCAGCACGGCGTTTTCTGATCTCGGCTTTGAGGTGGAGATCGGGCCGCTATTTTCAACGCCGGATGAAGTCGCGCGGCTGGCGGTGGAAAACGAAGTGCATGTGATCGGCGTCTCTTCGCTCGCCGCCGGACACCTGACTTTGGTGCCGGCGCTGCGCGAGGCGCTGAGCAAGGAAGGCCGTTCCGATATCATGATTGTTGTCGGCGGCGTGATCCCGCCCGATGATGTGGCGATCCTGCGCCAGATGGGTGCAGCGGCGGTTTATCCGCCCGGCACGGTGATCACAGACGCCGCGATGGACTTGCTTGCCACACTTGGCGGACGGCTGGGACATGCGGCCTAGCGCCCGGTTCTGAAGATCTGACGCGCTTTACTCCGCGCGATAATTCTTCTCCCCCGGCCGCGGCGGGCGTTGTTCGATGGCTTTAAACACGCCGCTGGCGGTCATCACCGTGCGTTCGCCAACCCAGATGCGGCCGCGCACGGTGAACAGGCCGTCTTCCTCGGCAACGATCTGGCCATTGCCCTCCACCCAATCGCCCAGCCGGCAAGCCGAAACGAAGTCGCATATCAGCCGCACGGTCACCCACCAGTGTGACCGCTCAAACGACACCGCATGCCCCATCGCCATATCGGCAAAGCTCATCAACATGCCGCCATGGGCATTCATCATGCCGTTGGTGTGATGCTCTTCGACAAGGAAGGCGCGGGTAAAGCCGTTGGCGTCCGACTTTTCATAAAGCGGCCCGATGGAGCGACCAAAGCCGCGGGTCCAATTCATCAAATGATAGCCCGGCGGCAGATCGGCGCGGGCGTTGACAGGTTGGCTCTCGGTCATGCCGGAATTTCGCGCCCCGCACGCGCCTTGACAAGAGCAAAGGGCCCGACCTTGCGGCCGGGCCCTCGTTCAGTTCCCTGTCCGATGCGCGATCGACTAGACCTTCAGGCGCAGGCCGAGCGTGACGCGGTTTTCTTTGAAGTCGCGATCGCGGTCGCGGCCGTCGGACGACACGTCCGTATAGCGATAGCCGCCGAACACACCGACATTGCGGTTCAACAAATACTCGACGCCAACCCGGGCGGTGACGCCCTGGTCTTTGCGGTCAATGCCTTGGAAGTCGAGCGCATCGCTGCGCACCGAGCCGGACACAATGATGTTGCGGCGCAGTTCGTGATCGATCGTGGCGCTGTAGGCGGTGCTGATCGCAGCGCCCACTTGGCCGATATCGCTTTCCTGGCTGCCGCGGTCGCCGGTCAGGGTGACGGTGGTCAGCTGGGTCGGGAACCATTGCAGACGACCGCGCAGGGCCACGCCGTCGACATCGCCGATACGGCGGCTGTCGTACTTCTGGTCGAAATAACCGACCGTGACTTCACCACGCCACACGCTGGCGAAGTCGCTGGACACGCCGACGCGATATTCCTGGCCTTCGCTGTTGCGGGTTTCCAGCACTCGCGGCGGCTGCAGGTCATAGTCGCGGGTGTTGTACTGGGCTTCCGCAACCAGGCGGGTGTCCGGCGACAGCGCATATTCGCCGCGCAGGCCATAAGTCATTTCATCCCGATCGCGCTGGCGCTGATTGATCACCGCGCCGCTGACGTCGCGGAGATTTTCATATTCCAGCTTGTTCCAATCGACCGAGCCGACGAGGCGCAGGCGATTGAAAGTGTGGCCAAAGCTGGCGCCGGCGCCGGTACGGTCATACTGCACCGGCTCGGCGCCGATATTGCGGCTGTCCAGCGCCGTGCGCGGATCGGTGACGCGGTCGAAACGGCCGCGCAGACGCACTTCGGAGGCGCGCTGCAGTTCAAGACGCAACTCCCCGCCGACGTCGAAATTGGTGCGGTCTTCGCGATCAAAGTCCTGGTGGGCGTTGGTGTCGGCGCCGATCGAGCCGCGGAACGCATGGCGCGTCCAGTTGCTGTCGATGTCGATGCGCGGGCGCAGGCTCAAAATCAAATCATCGCGCTTGTTCAGCTGCGTGGCGAAGACGTTGTCGGTCTGCTCGGCCACCACTTCCAGCGACGGGCGCAACAGCAGGCCGCCGGTATTGATGCCCTTGGGCTCATAGTCCGGGCGGACCCGCTCCATGACCGCGATATTCTTGTTCGGCGGGGTCGCCCCTTGCGCCTGGGCAGCGATTGTCGGCAAACCGGCGAACGCCAGCGCCACAAGCGAAGCCGATACCATCAGCCGTTTCATCACGGGACTAACCTTTCCTGATCGGCGCCGGAGGGACCGCGCGCTTTCCTAAACGTCGCCGGTCATGCGAAGACGGCGCCAGCCGAAACAGCCATGCCTTGGCCTGCCTTGACCCGACAAGCGGTTGCGCCGGGCGCGCGAGGCGCGGTTGGCGCGCCACCCCTGGACGGTTTTCGCGCTTCACGCGAACGCGCCAAAAAGGTTCGCCAACTACGACAAGAACCGCGCCAAATCGCGCCAAAGAGCTTACAAGGACGGTATCGATATGCAGGTGCAAGCCGATACGGCGCGCACCATGCAACAGCAGCATGTCGGCGAAGGTAAGAGATGACGAAGGACCCCGCCCAACGCCAAACGTTCTTGGCGGACTTAGCCGCGATGGCTGGCGGCGAACACGTCCTTGGGGGCGAACCGATCCCACAATCCCGCGCCGGCGGTGAGGATCAATGCCCAGGCAAGGCCGCAATAGGCGAGCACGCCCAGCGCAACCATCCAAGCCGGGGTCGACTTGCGCACGCGATGCGCGCGCGCCAGCGGGTCAAGATGGGCGATGGTCACGGGCTTGCCTTGCTGATCGCACGCGCGGCTCTGGCGCACAGCACGTCTAGCCGAGAAAGCTTTCAGAACCGTTTCCGGCCGGAGATTTGCGGGGGAGCGACATGAACGCGATGACGTCGATGTCCGCGTTCGGGCGATCTGCCCCGATGCTGCTGACCCGCGACCGCCCCGAAGCGCGCCCCCACCGGACCAGCGAAAAAGCCCTGTTGTTGCGCGCCAAACGCGCCAACGGGCTGGCCAAGCGGCTGTTCGATGCGCTCGCCGCCAGCCTGGCGCTGGCGCTGTTGGCGCCCCTGATCCTGGCCGTGGCCATCGCGGTGGCGGCGTCTGGCCCGGGCCCGATCGTCTATCGCCATCGCCGCGTTGGGCGCTATGGCCAAGCGTTTGCCTGCCTGAAATTCCGCACCATGACGGCCGACGCGCCGGCGGTGTTTGCCGCCCATCTCGACGCCCAGCCCGACGCCGCCCAGGAATGGGCCGATCGCCAGAAGCTGCGCAATGACCCGCGCGTCACCCGGATCGGCGCGTTTTTGCGCCGCTGGAGCCTGGACGAGCTGCCGCAGCTGTTGAACGTCTTGGCTGGCGATATGAGCCTGATTGGTCCGCGCCCGATTACCCGATCGGAACTGGATCGTTATGGCGCCGATCGCAAATACTATCTTCTGGTGCGCCCCGGCATGACCGGGCTGTGGCAGGTCAGCGGGCGGTCACGATTGCGCTTCGCGCAGCGTGTGGCGCTCGACCGCCGGTATCTGGAAGGCTGGACCTTGCGCACCGACATGGCCGTGCTGCTGCGCACCGGCCACGCGCTCCTGCGCGGCGACGGCGCCTGCTGACAAGCCCATCAGCGCGGCCGCCTGCGACATCGTCGCAACCGTCAGGCCCAATGTATCGGCGAGCTTTAACACGGCGTGAAGATCGTCCGGCGTGCAGCCAAACGGACTTGGCCTTTGGCTGACATCGTGGCTGTAGAGCACCAGCCATCCCTTGCACGCAGCGACATTGGCCAGCAGCGGCGCGATCGGTCGGCGGGCCAGCTTGCGGCTTTCAAAGCCTTCCGCGCGGATCAGGGCGCGGTCAACGCTGACGCGGTTGACGCCGCCGCGCACGCCGCGCGCGGTCGCAAAACGCTGCGCCGTCACGGCTTTGGCGCGCAACGACACAAAGCCGTAAGGATAAGCGAAATGCGCGGCTTCGCGCCCGATCCGGTCGAGCAGATAAAGCCGATTGGCCTCCACAGCCGTTTCAAACCGGTCGCGCGCCAGGGCGGTGGCGGCCAAATGGTTAAAGCCGTGGCAACCGACTTCATGGCCGGCGGCGATGCAGGCTTCGAGGTCAGCGCGGGTGAATTGTTCCTGGCCTTCAAACTCCCCGCCTTCATGGCCGCCGCACACATAATAGGTGGCTTTGGCGCCGTGCGCGGCCAGCACTTGGGCGCCGATCGTCCAAGCGGAGCGCGGAAAATCGTCAAAGGTGATGCTCAACACCCCGCCTTGGCGTGGACGCAACGGGGCTGGCGCGAAATTCACCAGCGTCGCCAAGCTGTGCTCGACGCGCCACAGCGGTCCGCGGGGTTTGCCCTGTTCGGCGCACGCGCCCATCGCTCGATCCTGTTAACGGCTAGCCGCAGAGGGGTATCACGGGATGCTGAACAATCTATGCGCGGAACATCAGCTTTATCGCGTCTGGCGCTTGGGTTATGGGTGGATGATGCACGTTTCCGCTCCCCTCCTGATCACCGGCGGCGCCGGCTATATTGGCGCGCATCTGGCCTGGGCGGCGCATGATCGCGGGATAAAACCGATCATTCTGGACGATATGTCCAATGGCGACGCTCGGTTTCTGCCGCCCAGCGCCGATCTGATCATTGGCGATGTCGCCGACGCGGTCTTGGTCAGCGAGATTGTCCGGACACGGAATATCCGCTCTGCGGTGCACATGGCCGGGGTGATCTCGGTGCCGGAATCGGTGGCCGAACCGGCGAAATACTGGCGCATCAACACCGCCAAGGCCCTGACCTTTTTTGAAGCGGCCCAGGCCGCCGGCATTGCCCAGTTCGTGTTTTCCTCAACTGCTGCAGTCTATGCGCCCGATGCGGTCATGCCGGTCGCGGAAGGCGGCAAGGTTGCCCCTTTAAGTCCCTATGGCCGCTCCAAGCTCGCCAGCGAGCAGATCCTGATGGATCTGTGCGCAGCCACCGGCGCGCGCGCGGCGGTGCTGCGTTATTTCAATGTCGCCGGCGCTGATCCTGCCGGGCGCTGTGGCCAGACAACCTTGAACGCCACCCATCTGATCAAGGTCGCCTGCGAAACCGCGCTCGGCAAACGCGCGGCGCTGCCGGTGTTTGGAACCGATTATCCGACCCCGGACGGTTCGGGGGTGCGCGACTTTATCCATGTCGCCGATCTCGCCAGCGCCCATCTCGCCGCGCTCGATCATCTGGACGCCGCCGGTGCGACGTTCCTGGCCAATTGCGGCTATGGCCGCGGCGTCAGCGTTCTGGAGGCCGCAGCCGCGGTCGGTCGCGCGGCGGGGCGCAAATTGCCGCTCGATATCCAGCCGCGTCGGCCCGGCGATCTTGGCGCAGTGGTCGCCGATTGTTCGCACATCACCGGCTTGATCAATTGGGTTCCGCGCTATGCCGATATCGATGTGATCACCGCGAGCGCTTTGGCCTGGGAAAAGAAGCTGCGCGCCGGACTGGCCGCGGCCGGCTGATCATTTGGCGATTTTGGCCTTGGATGCGACTTCGCGGTCAAGACTTTCGGTGTCCCAGCCATCGTCCAAAGGCTCGCTGCGCAAAGCCGCCATATCGCGACGCAGAAGGTCTTCCGCCAAATTGCGCTGGCCGAGCAGGGCCGCGCGATAAGCGTCGAGATCGCCCCTGTGCTTGGCCATGTCAGTCACCAGGCGCTCATCATAGCGACGAAACAATTTACCAGCGCGATCGGCGGCGAAAGCCGGCATTCCAAGATGGCGCAACGCCGCCACGCCAAGCCGCACGCTGCCCGCAAACGTTTCACGCTCCAGCCCGTCAACTTTGCGGCGCAGAAGCTCAAAAGCGTGGCGGCGATCGAAGGCGCGGGCCAGAATGGTGAGATGCGGGAAAGGCTTGCGGGCGTTTTCCGCGATCTCCAACGCCTTGTCTTGCTCATCAACGGCAATCACCAGGATCTTGGCTTTCTCGGCGCCGGCCGCGCGCAGCAAGTCGACACGCGAGGCGTCGCCGTAATTGGCCTTGTTGCCAAAGCTGCACACCAACTCGATCTGGTCTGCGTCGAGATCGAGCACGCTGGTGCGATAGCCATTGGCGGCAGGCAGACGGGTGAGAATTGTCCAAAGCAGCCATAGCCGGCGACGAGTTTGTCAGGCTCGTTGTGCTCAATGGGGCCAAGATCGCGGGCCTGCTCGGGCCCGTGCATCCGCCCGGCAATGGCTTGGGCCAGGATGAACAGAAGCGGCGTCACCGCCATGGACAGCAACACGCATAGCACCAGCGCATCGGCTGTGGCTTTGTCGAACACGCCGTTCTGCGCGCCAAACGCGGCAGGCACGAAGGTAAACTCCCCGCCCTGCGCCAGCCCGAGCGCGGTGATCACCCCATCCGGGCCGCTTTTTTTTCGCGCCACTGAGGATCGCAAACATGATGGCGGCTTTCAGCACGATCAGCCCCAGCGTCAGGCCAAGCATCATCGCTGGCTCACGCGACAACAGCGCGAAATCAATGCTGGCGCCGACAGCGAGAAAAAACAGGCCCAAAAGCAAGCCGCGGAACGGGTCGATATCGGCTTCGATCTCGCGGCGAAACTCGCTGTCGGCCAGCACAACGCCGGCAACGAACGCGCCGAGCGCTGGCGACAGTCCCACGATCTGCATCAACAGCGCAGCGCCAATCACCGTGAGCAAAGCGAGCGCGGTGAAGATTTCAAGCAAGCCGGTTTTGGCGACGGCGCGAAAGATCGGCCGCAATCCGAACCGGCCGGCCAGGATCACGGCGGCGACGGCCGAAAACACGCCAAGCGCCTGCATCCAGGGCGGATAGTCTGAAAGCATACTCGCAGCATCGCCGCCTGCGCCATGCCCGGCGTCGGCCGCGTGCGTTGCTGCAATCGCCAGGAACGCAAACAGCGCCAACATCGCGATCACCGACATGTCTTGAAACAACAGCACCGCGAATGTCCGCCGGCCCATCGCAGTGGTGTCGAGGCCCTTTTCGCGCAGCGTTTGCAAGACGATCGAGGTGCACGACATCGCAATCGCCAAGCCGATCGCAAGGCCCGTCTGCCAGCCCATGCCGAGCAACGGCGCGATGGCCGCGCCGGGCGCCGGTGGCGATCACTTGGGTTAAACCAAGCCCGAAAATATCGCCGCGCATGCGCCACAGCCGCCGCGGCTCAAGCTCCAGACCGATCAGGAACAGCATGATCACCACGCCAAATTCCGAAGCCGTGCGCAGCCCGGCCGGGTCGGTGACAAGCTTCAGCCCAAATGGCCCAATCACGGCCCCCGCGATCAGACGGCCCCCGCGATCAGATAGCCCAGCACCGAGCCCCGCCCCAACCGCTTGGCGCTCGGCACTGAAACGCCAGCCGCAACCAGAAACACAAAGGCTTGGAACAAGGGGTTTTGAGCGTCCATGTTTTTATCCGCGCTCGGACGATTGCGCCAAGGCGGCGATGCGGGCGCGGTAACGCTGCGCTTGGCTGGCCAAGGCGGCGGCGTCAATGAGATGGGCGGCGTCGAGCACGAACGGCTCTTGCCAAACCGCGCCGCACAAATGGGCGGTGGCTTCAAACGGGCGCAGCAACTCGGCAATGGTGAAGCGGTTGACGCAGTGGGAGGTGTAAACCTCGGCGCGCGCGCGGGTGGTGATCGCCCGCAGCCACGGTTTGCCATTCAGCGCATGCGCCCCGGCGCCCTAGGCAAAGCCATGCGCCAGCACCAGATCGAGCCATTCTTTGACGAGGCTGGGCGCAGAATACCAATGAAGGGATGCTGGATCACCAGCGCATCGTGGCTGAGCAGGCGCTCCTGTTCGGCAGCGACATTAATCATCAGGTCGGGATAGGTTTCATAGAGACCAAGCGCCGTGACATCGGCCATGCCGGCAAGGCCTGCTTGCAGCGCCACGCCCGCCCGCGAGCGATGCCGGGCCGGATGGGCGAAAAGAACGAGCACTTTGACCATGGCCCCCCGGACTGTGCGGCCCCTGGGCAGCCGTTCGCGTTGCGGATGAAAAGCCGGCGCCGCGGTCTTAGCGCGCCGCCATCTCGCGCGGATCGAAGTTCAACACCGCCTGGCCGGCTTGGGTGCGGGCGGGATCAACGCGCAGCGGGTTGCACACCCGCACGGCGCGCATCGCCGCTTCTGACGCCGCCCGCAACGGCGGATCAAGGCCAGCAAGGCTTGCAGGGCTGACCAGCACGACGCGGCGCACCTGGCCATTGGCCTCAAAGAACACGCGCACCTTGACGACGAGATTTTCCGGCGCGGCCATGTCCACCGGCATGCGCCAGCATTCGCGCATTTGCAGCCGGATCGCGTCGATTTCGCTGAGCGCCATCTTGTCGCCAGAGCCAACTCCAAGGCGCGGACGTTCGCCGACTTCGGCGGCCTGGGCCGGCGCCGGCTGGCCGCCGGGCTTGGCGGATTTGTCGATCAAGGCGGCGACCCGGTCAAGGCTCGGCGGGGCGTTGCGCTTGGGCTTTTCAGCGGGCTTTGGCTCCGGCTTGGGCGCGGGCGCAAGATCGGGCACGGGCAGCGCTTCGGCTGCTTGCGGCGCGCCTTCCGGCATGGGCGCCAACGGCGTTGCGTCGTCAGCCACCGCGGCGGCGAGCGGCTTGATATTGGTCTCTTCGGCAAACTCGATGATCTCGACCGGCACGATCGGGTTGAGCTTTGCCGGCGCCGGCTCCGGCGCGCGCCAAACGATCAGCGTCACCGCGATCGCGGCGGCGTGCAGGACGCCGGACACCAGAAAGCCAGGGCGCATCGCCGCGGCCCTAGCGGCCGCCAGCGCGGCGGGTTTCGACCGGGACGGTCTGCAGCGGATCGGTGACCAGGCCGAGATTGCGATAGCCGGCCGCGCTCATCGCCGCCATGACTTGCGCCACGCGGCCATAATCGGCCTTGGCGTCGCCGCGCACAAAGATGCGCTGTTCATAGCCAGCCGTCGCCAGCGCCTCCAAGCGGGGCAGCAATTCCTCCACGCCGACTTTGGTTTCCTGCAAATAGACCGTGCCGTCCGCCAGCACGGTGACGGTCAAGGGCTCTTTGTCCGCGGGCAATTGTTTGGCCTCGGTCTTGGGCAATTCCACGGCGATGCCGGCCGTCAGCATCGGCGCGGTCACCATGAACACGATGAGCAGCACCAGCATCACATCCACAAACGGCGTGACATTGATCTCACCCATCAAGCCACGGCGGCGTCGGCCTCGGCGCGACCGGCGCCCGCCGGAAGAAACAGCCCCCGCCATCAGACCGCGCGCTCCGCGATGCGGCGCGAGATGCGGGCGGAGAATTCATCCGAGAACCCTTCCAGCCGGTCGGCCAAGGCGTCGAGATCGCCAGAAAATTTGTTGTAGAAAATGACTGCCGGGATGGCGGCGGCCAGGCCCAAGGCGGTGGCGAACAGCGCTTCGGCAATGCCCGGCGCGACAACGGCGAGATTGGTTTCCTTTGCGACAGCGATGGCGGTAAAGGCGTTCATGATGCCCCACACCGTACCGAACAAACCAATAAATGGCGCCGAAGACCCGATCGAAGCGAGCACGGCAAGCCCTTTGCCCGCTTGCGCCGTCTCGCGCTGGATGGCGGCCTGCATCAGCCGGTCGCAGCGCTCTTGAAACAGACCAACCTGGGCCGGCAACAGGCCACCGGCGCGGCGCATGTCGCGCCATTCGCGGGCGGCGGCCGCAAAGACCCGGGCCATGAGGTCGTTCTTGCCGTCGGCGCGGGCCTCTTCGAGGTCCTCCATCGAGGAGCCAGACCAGAACTTCTTTTCAAACGCGGTGGCGCGGCTGGCGATGTCGCCGAACTGCAACCACTTGTCGATGGCGACAGCCCAGGACCAGACCGAGCAGAAGGCCAGGATCAACATCACCGTTTTCACGATGAAGTCGGCTTTCAGGAACAGGCCCCAGACGCTCATGTCGTGGGCGGCGGTGGCGGCGGCTTCCATGGATGACCCCTTGAACGGCGCAGGCCAAGCGGCGCGCCATAACCGCGCCGCTTCACCTGCAGAATGGGTCAAAAGGTGGGCGAGTCGGGGTCAAGGAATGGTTTAAGAGCAGCAATGAGCGCCGGCGGCGGCTTTTTCGCCCGCCCCGTGCGGCTGATGCAACAGGCGCTGACCGTGGCCCGGGCGATCTCGTCTGCCCCCCGCCACAGGCTCTGGGCGATGGCGAGGCGCGGGCCGGCGACCCGGTCAAAGGTGGTTTTGACCAAAAGCGCGTCGTCAATGCGGGCCGGTTTGAGGAATTTAACGGTGATTTCAATGACGGAGAACGCCGTTGGGCTGTCGCCGTCCAGCAGCATCTGGTGGCTGACGCCAATGGCGCGGACATAGTCGCTCCGGCCGCGTTCAAAGAAGCGCAGATAATTGGCGTGATAGACGACGCCGGAAAAGTCGGTGTCCTCGTAATAGATCCGAACCGGCAAAAGATGCACGCGGCCGTCGAAGCGGCCAGCGGACGGTTGGTCGCGATGAGACATCCGCGCAGGCCCTCTCAGCCCGCCGCCGGCTGGGCTGTGTCGGGCGCAGGCTGGTTAACTTCGGCAGGCAGGCGCGCGCGCCGGCGGGCCAAGGCCGTCAAGCCAAACATGCCCCCGATCGCAAGCAGTGCGGCGCCGGCGAAAATCCATTGCACCAAGGGTTTGTTGTACATCCGCACGGTCCAGCCGGACACATTGGCTCCCCGCACCGGCTCGCCCAGGGCGATGTAGAAATCGCCGGCGGGTGAGGTGAGGATGCCGACTTCGGTGGTTGGCGCGCCGGCGGCGGGGTAATAGCGCCGTTCGCTGGTCGTGGTTTGCGCCGCGCCCGATTTGGCGGCGACGCTGAATGTCGCGCGCTCGCCATAATAGTTCGGGCCTTCGATATCCTGGATCGCCTGCAAGGTCAGTTTACGGCCAGCGAACGCGACCGTTTGCCCCGGCGCCACAACCGCCGTGCGTTCGACCTTGAAGCCGGTTTCAGCGACCGCGCCGATGGTCAAAATGCCCAAACCGGCATGGGCAAAGGTCATCGCCCAGACGCCGAGCGGCAGCGCCAAAATCTTCGACAACCGCCCCGCCCGCTTCCAGACATAGACAAACGAACCGAGCACCAGCCATACGCCGAGCCCAAAGCCGAGCGCCGACCACAGCTTCCCGCCGCTGAGCAGCACCGCCGCGATCATCACGCCGAGCGCCAAAGCCGCCGCCCACCACAGCCGCTGCACGGCCCCGGCCAAATCGCCATTGCGCCACGCCAGCAAGGGCGCCACCGGCAGCACGACAAACAACAGCGCCATCAACGGCCCGAACGCCAGATTGAAGAACGGCGGGCCCACCGAAATGATCCGCCCGCTGACCGCATCGATCAGCAGCGGATAAAGCGTGCCGAGCAGCACCGTGCCGGCCGCAACCGCCAGGCCCAGATTGTTGAGCACCAAGGCGCCTTCGCGCGAAATTGCCAAAAACCCTGCTGGGCGCGACAATTTCGGCGCGCGCCAAGCATACAGCGCCAGCCCGACGCCCACAAAGGTCGTGAAAATCGCCAGAACCGCCACGCCCCGGCGCGGATCAACCGCGAAAGCGTGCACACTGGTCAGCACGCCGGAGCGGACAAGGAAGGTGCCAAGCAGCGCCAGGCCAAAGCACAATATGGCGAGCAGAATGGTCCATGACGCCAGCGAGCCGCGCCGCTCGGTCACGATCGCTGAATGCAACAAGGCGGCCGCGCCCAGCCAGGGTATGAAGCTGGCGTTTTCGACCGGGTCCCAAAACCACCAGCCGCCCCAACCGAGTTCGTAATAAGCCCAATAAGAGCCGAGCGTGATGCCGATCGTCAGGCAGGTCCAGGCGAGCAAGGTCCAGGGCCGCAAATGCCGCGCCCAGGCTTGATCAACCTTGCCGTCGAGCAGGCCGGCAATCGCCAGCGAGAACGGCACGCTCAAGCCGACATAGCCGAGATAAAGCATCGGCGGATGGATCGCGAGCGCGGGGTCCTGCAACAGCGGATTGAGGTCGCCGCCTTCCAAAGGCGCGGGATCAAGCCGGGCAAACGGGCTCGACATAAACAGCGTGTACATCAGCGCCGAAGCCGTCACCAGGCCCTGCACGCCGACCGCGCGCGCCCACAGGCTTTCACCCAAGGCTCCGCGCATGCTGGCAAGCAGCGCGCCGAACAGCGCCGAAATCAGGCACCAGAGCAGCATCGAGCCTTCGTGATTGCCCCACACGCCAGCGATTTTGTAGATCAGCGGCTTGGCGGTGTGGGAATTGTTGGCAACGACCGCGACGGAAAAGTCGGAAGCCAAAAACAAGCTGACCAGGATCGCAAACGCTATCAGCACTGCGATAAAGGCGGTCTGGGCGCTGGCGGCGGCGGCCGCGCTCATCCGCGCATCCTTGCGATGACCGCCAAGCAGGCCAAGCGCGCCGGTCGCGAAGCACAACACCAGCGCCAACAAGCCGAGAAACTTGCCAAACTCCGCGCTCATGTGCCGGTTCCCGTGGTTTTGGCGGCGTCGGTTTTCAGCGCTTCGGGCTTCACCGGCCCGCGCCATTCGCCGGTCTTTTTCAGCGCCTCGGCGACTTCGCGCGGCATGTAATTCTCATCATGCTTGGCGAGCACCATATCGGCCTCGAACTGGCCATCGGGCTTGAGCTTGCCTTCGGCGACAACGCCCTGGTTTTCACGAAACAGGTCCGGCGGCTGGCCATGATAGCGCACCTTCACGCTGCCCGGCCCATCGGTGACGGCGAACAGCAAGGCGCCGTCATCGCTGCGCGCCACGCTGCCTTGGGCCACCAGCCCGCCGATCCGCACCCGCTCACCCGGCTTGGCCTTCTGCGCCAGTTCCGAGGGCGGGTAGAAATACACCACCGCATCGCGCAGGCCCGCGAGCGTCAGCCCCACGGCCAACGCCAAGACCGCGCCGGCCACCCCGATCACCGCCAAGCGGCGCTGTTGTTTGGTCAAACGTTTGGCCATCAGGCGCGTGCCTCGGCCATCAAACAGTCATTGCTCATGACGCCAACATACGCTGATGCGGGCCCGACGCCAGGGGCAGACCGCCCGACTGCGGCGATCGCGCGCATCACTTTTCCGCGGGCCCGGCCAGTGGCTTGCCGGCCTCGGCCAGACTGAGCATCTGGGCGGCCATCATCTGGCGGGGGTCTTCCGCCGGCAGGCGCTTTTGCACCTCCGGCCACAGGGAAGCCGCGTCCTTGAAGCGATTTTCCTGGCTGGCGGCGAGCGCCTGATAAAACCACGGGATCGGGTCGTCCGGCTGAATTTGGGAAACCGCCTGAAACAGGGCCAGGGCTTCAGCCGGCGGCTGGCCATCCGCCAGACGGGTCAAAGCGCGGCCCATTTCGATCATCGCAATGGTGTTTTTCAGATCGCGGCGCAGAGCGGCCTGAAACGCCGCAACCGCAGCTTCATCACGCCCGATCCCGGCCAGCACGATGCCGGTGATAATATGCGGGCGCGGATCGTTCGGCTCGGCCCGCGCGCGCGCGGCCATAAGGGTCAGCTGCTCGTCCGGCGACAGCTCCGCAAACGGGGTTTTCTTGGCCCGCTCCTGAATTGCCGTAAGGCGCTGTTGATAGGGCTGGTCGGGCAGATCGGGCCGGCCCAACGCCAGATACAGCGCAAGTGCGGCCGCCGCGCCGGTCACGATCCAGGCCAGCGGCCAAAGCCGGGTCGGCTTGCCTGCGCCTGCCTGCACATAGGCGCGCAGCACCCACCAGCCCGCGACAGCCGCGCCCGCGGCGGCGGCCGCGAAAATCCAGATCAAGTTCATCGGCGTGATGTAGACTGAACCGGCCGGCGGCTCAATCGGCGGCCGGCAGCGTCAACTGCGCGCGCAAGCCGCCAAGCGCGCTGTCGCCCAAATCCAGCGCTCCGCCATAGAGCCGCGCGGTCTCGGCCACGATCGATAGGCCCAAGCCCTGGCCCGGCAGCGTTTCATCCAGCCGCGCGCCGCGCTTGAGCGCTTCGGCGCGGTCAGCCGCGCTCAAGCCCGGCCCGTCATCGGCAACGGTGAGAACGAGGCTTGCCCCATCCGCCCCGGCCGCAATCGAGATATCGACCTTGCCGCGGCCATATTTGCAGGCGTTCTCGATCAGATTGCCGGCCATGTCGTCGAAGTCCTGGCGCTCGCCACGGAAAAACAGCGCCGGCCCTTCGTGCAGCGTCAAATCGAGGTCTTTGCGGCGGCCATAAAGCCGCTCCAAGGTGCGCGCGACATCCTCCAGGGCCGGGCGCACCGGCGTGCGCACTCCGATCATTTCAGCCCGTGCGGCGGCCTGGGCGCGCTTCAAATAATGGTCGATATTGGCCGCCATCGCTTCGGCCTGGCGCGCGACCAGATCGCCCAACGGCCCCGGCGCGGCGCGCGCCTCATTCAGCAGCACCGAGATCGGCGTCTTCAGCGCATGAGCGAGGTTGCCGACATGGGTTCGCGCGCGCTCAACAATATCGCGATTATGGTCGAGCAGCGAATTGAGCTCCCCGGTCAGCGGCGCGACTTCGGTGGGATAATCCCCGTCCAAGCGCGGCTTGCGCCCGCGCCGCACATCCGCAATATCGCCCTGAAGGGCCGCCAAGGGCGCCAGCCCAATCCGCACCTGGATCACGACCGCAGCGATGAGGCCGAGCGCCAACAAGGCCAAAGATGCAAACAAGGTTGCGGTGAAGCGATCGGCGTCGGCGTCGACATTCGTGCGGTCGGCGGCGGCGAGGAATTGCACCCGCCGATCAACGCCTTGCACCTCAAACGTGGTCTGCGCCAGCCGCAGCTTCTGGCCTTTCGGCCCGCGTGCGGCGGCGAACTGGATTTCACCGGCGCGGCCCGGCCCTTGCCGCGCCTCAGGCCAGCTCAATGCTTCATCCCACAGCGAGGTCGCGCGCAGCGCCGGCGCCGCTTTGGCGTCTGCGCCAAGCAGATTGATCTGCCAATAGCGCCCCGAAAAGGTTTGCGCGAACCGCGGATCGTTGGGCTCCACCGGCAAAACCACACCACCCGCGCGCGGCTCAATGGTGGACAAAAGCGTGTCAAGCACGACGCGCAATTCCCCGTCCAATTGCCGTTCAACGCTGGAGCGATAGAGCTGCGACAGCGCCCAGCCGCCGGCCAGCAACACCACCAGACACCACGCCGCCGCGGTCACGACGAGCCGCCCGGCCAGGGAACGATCAAAGATGCGGGAGGTCACGAACAGGCGGTTGCTCTCAAGCGCCGGGCGCGCCGACAGGATCGATCAGACGATAGCCCAAACCACGCTCCGTCACGATGCGATCCTGGCCGATCTTCTTGCGCAGGCGCCCGATAAACACCTCGATCGTGTTGCTGTCGCGGTCAAAGTCCTGGTCGTAGATGTGCTCGACCAGCTCGGTGCGCGGCACGACCTTTTCGCGATGATGCATCAGATAGGTCAGCACCTTGTATTCGTGCGATGTGAGCTTGATCGGCTCGCCATCCAAGGTGGCGCGGGCCGCGCGGGTATCGACGCGCAGATCGCCGCACTCGATCACGGCGCTGGCATGGCCGGCGGCGCGGCGCAGCAGCGTGCGCAACCGCGCCAGCAGCTCCTCGGTGTGAAACGGCTTGGCGAGATAATCGTCGGCGCCGGCGTCCAGCCCCTCGACCTTGTCGCTCCAGCGATCGCGCGCGGTCAAGATCAGCACCGGCATGGCCTTGCCCGCCGCGCGCCATGCCTTGAGCACGCTGACGCCATCGACCTTCGGCAGGCCGAGATCCAGCACCACCGCGTCATAGGGTTCGGTTTCGCCAAGGAACTGGCCGTCCTCGCCATTGCCGGCCATGTCCACGGCATACCCCGCCGCGGCCAGCGAGCGGGCCAATTGCTGGCGCAGATCAGCATTGTCTTCGACCACGAGCACGCGCATCGCTTCGCTCCTAACCCAGAACCCGGCCGGTTTCGCCATCGACCTCAATGAACACCAAGCGGCCATCGCCTGTGCGCCACCGCAGGAGATAGACGGGCCGGCCATTGCGCCCGCCGACGCCTTCGGACTTGACCAGATCGCCGCCCAATTGGTCGCGGATGGCTGGCAACAGCTCGTCCAGGCGTCGCATCTTTCCCGCCTGCACCGCATCGCGCGCCTGCGAGCCGTCAAGGCGCTGGCCAAGATCGGGCTTCCAGCCCTGCGCCTGAGCGGGGCTGGTCAGCAGCACAGCAGTGACCACAGCCGTGAGGGCAAACATCGATTTCATGACGGCGTTTGTAGCCGATCGCGCTGAACCGTCGCTGAACATGACCGACCTCTTGGCGTTGTTTCAGCCTGGCCGCGGCGGGGTGCGCTCCCGACCCGGCCATTTCTTAATGAACTTCTTCAGCTCTTCATCGGCCGGCTCCGGCAGCATGATCAGCAGCCGGACCAGCTGGTCGCCCTGGCCGCCAACGCCCTTGCCTTTCAGCCGCAAGACCATGCCGGTATTGGCGCCGGCCGGGATCGACAAGGCCACCGCACCGCTGACCGTTGGAACCTGCACCCGGCCGCCCTCTACGGCCTCGGTGAGGGAAACCGGCAAATCGAGGGTGATGTTTTCGCCTTCGCGCTTGAAATGAGGATGGGGTTTAACCTTCAGCTCCACCAGCGCGTCGCCCGGCTGGCCGCCTTGCAAGCCCGGCGAGCCCTGGGCCTTCAGCCGCAGCACCTGGCCGGTTTCCACGCCCGGCGGGATCGCCACATCGAGCGTCCGCCCCTCGGCCAACTGCACCCGGCGGCGGCCGCCATTGACGGCGTCGACGAAATCGACCTCCAGGGTAAAGCGCAGATCGCGGCCGCGCGCGCGGGCAAAGCCTTGGCCGCGGCCGCCGGCCGCGGCCGCGCCAAACAAATCAGAAAAAATGTCACCGAAATCAAAGACATTATCCGGCCCAGCCCCTGGCCCGGCGGACTGATAAGGGCCCGAGCGCGCGCCTTGGCTGCGAAACGCCCCGACCCGATCATTGCCGTCGGCGTCAATCTCGCCGCGGTCAAAGCGGGCCTTCAGCGCGGGATCGCTCAGCAGATTGAAAGCGGCGGTGGCGCGCTTGAACTTGTCCTCGGCCACTTTGTCATTCGGGCGCACGTCAGGATGCAGCTCTTTGGCGAGCTTTCGATAGGCTTTGCGAATATCGTCGGCATTGGCGCCGCGGGCGACGCCCAACACCCCATAGGGGTCCCAACTCACACGGCGACCTCATTGGATGGCCCCGTTAGAAGGTAATAACGGCGGCACAAAGTGCAAGCGTTACACTGCGATCGCCGATTCTCCAAAAGGCTGCGCCCAAAGGCTGCGCCCAAAGGCTGTGCGAAGCCGCGCGACACCCAGCACAAGCCGCCAGGCAGGCCGCCCAAATCGGCCAATCGGCCAATCGGTCCGCCGCTTTGGCGGTTAACGCCGGCGCGGGCCCCGTCCAAGCGCGCTTGAGCAGGCCTGAAGCGACCAACTCGAGCCGATCAAGTTTCGAGCCCGGCTCTGGCGGCGGCTCCACCGGCGCCAGGCGGCGGCGCCAGGCGGCGGCGCCAGTCCGGGGGCAGCGCGTCCAGGCCAGATCACCGCCGCCAAGGGCGCGCCAGCGTGTGTGAAACATGAAAATCTCCTCTATGCCGCGCGCCAGTCGCCGCGCCGGGGCGGCGGCCGGGGTCGATCCGGGGCGATCGGGTCTTTCGGGCATGAGAAAAATCCAACCGCAGGCCGCAACGGTCGGATTTCCGCCTGAACTTGGCTGTACAAGACTTTAGCGCAGTCGCGATCGGCGGTGTTTACCGCCGGGATTGGCGCACATTCTATGCAACAGCGAACCGACTAGGCAGCCTCAGGCGCCCGGCCTAGAGATGTCTGAGGCCGTTTTGTGGGTGGGAGTTCCAGTTTGAAGCAGTGGCTTTCCCGTTTCGACGCCGCCCGGCGCGCCGCCGGCCTGCAAGGACAGGTCGAGCGGCTTTTGCACCAGCGCTCGCGCACATGGCTGTTTGTCGCCGCCGTGCTGGGCCTGTCGGCGGCCGGCGGGCTGGTCGGCGCGGTCTGGATGTGGATGTTTGCCGGGCTGCCGCGGGTGCCGGATGTGCAATCGCTGTGGGCGATGGACCGCGCGCCGGGCGTCACCTTTGTGTCCGAGACCGGCGAGACGATTGCCGTGCGCGGCCCGTTTTATGGCCGGGCGGTCAAGCTGGCGGAGCTGCCGCCCTATGTGCCGCAAGCTTTTCTGGCCATCGAAGACAAGCGCTTCTACGCCCATCGCGGGATTGATCGCCAAGCCCTGATGCGCGCCGCCGCCGCCAATATGACGGCCGGGCGCACAGTCCAGGGCGGCTCCACCATCACCCAGCAGCTGGTCAAGAACCTGTTTCTGACGCCCGACCGCACCGTGCGCCGCAAGGTTCAGGAAATGATCCTGGCCAGCCGGATCGAGCGCCAGCTGCGCAAAGACGACATTCTGGAAATGTATCTGAACCGGGTCTATCTTGGTGATCAGGCCTATGGCGTCGACGCCGCCGCGCGCAAATTCTTCGGCAAGTCCGCCGCCGAACTGTCCTTGCCGGAAGCCGCCATGCTCGCCGGCTTGCCAAAGGCGCCCTCACGCTCCGCGCCAACGGAAAATTTCAAAGCCGCCAAGGATCGCCAGGCCCTGGTGCTGCTCTCCATGGTTGAGGCCGGCTATATTACGGCGGAGGACGAAAAGCGCTACGCCGCCGCCGATATCTCTGTTGCCGCCGCTTTGGCGCCGGAAGGCGATCTCGGCTATGCGCTCGATCAAGCCGTGGAAGACGCCAAGAAGCTGGGCGGCAAATTGCCCGCCGATCTGGTCATCACGCTGACCATCGATCCGCGTATGCAGGCCGAGGCGAGCACGATCGTGAAGGAATTCGCCGCCCGCGCTTCAAGCCGGCGCAAGCCCTTGCAGGCGGCCTTGGTGGCGGTCGATCGCGCCGGCGCGGTGCGGGCCATGGTCGGCGGCACCGGCTATGCGCAATCAAAGTTCAATCGCGCCGTGCAGGCCAAGCGCCAGCCCGGTTCGACGTTCAAATCCTTCGTCTACGCCGCTGCTCTCGAACAGGGCCTCACCCCCGACGATGTGCGCTATGACGAGCCGGTGACCATCCAGGGCTGGAGCCCGAAAAACTACCACGACGGCTATCTTGGCGCGGTGACGCTGCGCACGGCGTTTGCCCAATCGCTCAACACGGTCGCAGCCGAGGTCGCCGATGAAGTTGGCCAAACCGAGGTTTGCGCGATTGCCGGCCGGATGGGCATCACCACGCCCTGCTCGCCCGTGCCCTCCATCGCGCTTGGCTCCAGCGAAGTCACGCTGATCGACATGACCCAGGCGTTCAGCGTGTTCATGCGCGAGGGCCGGCGGATCGACGCTTATATGGTGGCGGCGATCGGCGATTCCCGCGGCCAGATGTCGTATCGGCGCGAGGCCGATGGCGCCCAGCAGGTCCTGCCGATCGATGTTGCGCGCGCCATGACGGGCATGATGGGCCGCGTGATGCAGGTCGGCACCGGCACGCGCGCCCTTCTCGACGGGCGCGACGCCGCCGGCAAAACCGGCACCAGTCAAGATTGGCGCGACGCCTGGTTTGTCGGCTACACCCACGATTATACGGCCGGGGTCTGGGTCGGGTTTGATGACTTCACGCCGATGGCGAAAATCACGGGCGGCGGGCCGCCGGCCGAGATCTGGGCCGAATTCATGACCCGCGCCCACAAAGGGACGCCAAAGACCAAACTCGATGGGTTGGAGCCGTTTGTGCGCTCGCGCCGGGCGCAGGAAACCGTTGCGTTCTATGATGAGATGACGGTCGCGTTTGGCGGCGAACCGCCGCCCGATCCGACCGTGGCGGAGCCGCCGCCCCCGTCCATGAATCCAGCGCCATAGCCAAAGCCGGCAAAACCGGGCACATCGCCGCCATGTCGCGCACCGCGCCCGTTCTGCAGCTCCGCTCCGTCCGCTTGAGCCTCGGCGGCGCGCCGCTTTTTGACGGCGTGGACCTTGCCTTGTCGCGCGGCGAGCGGGCGGCTTTGGTCGGCGCCAATGGGGCCGGCAAATCAACCCTGATGCGCATCGTTCAAGGCAGCCTGGAGGCCGATGCGGGCGAGCGCGCGCTGGGCTCGGGCGCAGCGATCGCGGCTGTCGACCAGGAGCCCGATCTTTCTGGTTTCGCCACCTTGCTGGACTACGCCATGAGCCCGTTTGGCGCCGTCGCTGGCCCAATCTATGCCGCCGAAGCCGCGCTTGCCAGCTTCGGCCTTGATCCCGCGCGGACCGTCTCGGGCCTATCGGGCGGTGAACTGCGCCGCGCCGCACTCGCCCGCGCCTTCGCCGCCGACCCCGATATCCTGCTTCTTGATGAACCGACCAACCATCTCGATGTGCCCGCCATCGAAGATCTCGAAGAGCGGCTGAAGGCCTTTTCCGGCGCCTGCCTGATCGTCAGCCACGACCGGCGCTTTTTGGAGCGTGTCTCCACCGCCTGCCTGTGGCTGCGCCAGCGCCGCGTCATCAAGCTCGACCGCGGCTACGGCGCCTTTGAGGACTGGGCCGAGGCGGTGGAGACCGAAGAGGCCCGTGCGCTCGCCAAATTGGAAACGCAGCTCAAAGCCGAAGAACATTGGCTGCTGCGCGGCGTCACCGCGCGGCGTTCGCGCAATGAAGGCCGGCGGCGCAAGCTGATGGCGATGCGCGCGGAACGCTCGGCGCGGGTCCAGGCCGCCGCCCGCGCCAATGCCGAAATCGAAGCCGAAAAGGGCCGCGAGTCCGGCCAGCTGGTGCTGCAGGCGCGCGGCGTGACCAAAGCCTGGCCCGGCGCGGCCGCGCCGGTGGTGAACGCTCTGTCCTTGACCGTGCGCCGCGGCGATCGGATCGGCATCGTCGGCCCCAATGGCGCGGGCAAATCGACACTGCTGGGCCTGCTGCTCGGCCAAATTCAACCCGATGCGGGCGAGATCAAGCGCGGCGTCAATCTGGAGATTGCCTATGTCGATCAGGCGCGCGCGCTGCTCGATCCGGCCAAATCCATTCGCGACACGCTGTGCCCGCTCGGCGGCGATCAGGTCATGGTTCGCGGCCGGCCCGTTCATGTCGCGGCCTATGCCAAGTCGTTCTTGTTTCGCGCCGAGCAATTGCGCCAGCCAGCCGGAGCGTTGTCTGGCGGGGAGCGCAATCGCCTGGCGCTCGCCCTCGTGCTGGCGCAACATTCCAATCTCCTCGTGCTCGACGAACCGACCAATGATCTCGACATGGACACGCTCGATGCGCTGGAAGAGGCGCTCGACAATTTCGATGGGACCGTGCTGATCGTCAGCCACGACCGCGCCTTTCTCGACAGCATCGCCACCCAAACGCTGGGCGCCATCGGGCCGGGGCGCTGGGCCGAAACCCCCGGCGGCTATGACGATTTCGTGCGTGAGCATGGCGGCTTTCGCCGGCCCTTGGCGGTCGAGCGGC
Organism: Hyphomonadaceae bacterium; assembly: GCA_040381035.1. Taxonomy (GTDB): domain Bacteria; phylum Pseudomonadota; class Alphaproteobacteria; order Caulobacterales; family Aquidulcibacteraceae; genus REEB506. The sequence goes on along the minus strand of JBEIHY010000029.1, from coordinate 12,059 downwards.
CAGCGCCGGCGCCCGCGCCGCCCGCGCCGCGCGAAGACAAGCGCGCCCGCAAGCTCAGCTATAAGGACGCGTTCCGCCTGAGCGAAATTGAAACCGCCATGCCCAAGCTGGCCGCAGCGATCGAAAGCCTTAACGAAAGATTGCACGATCCGGCGTTGTTTGCGCGCGACCCTGGCGGCTTTGCCCGCCTCGCCGCCGAACTCGACGCCGCCCGCGCCCAGCACGACGCCATGGAAACGGAATGGCTGGAGTTGGATGCGAAGAGAGATTCTCTGTCCGGCTGACGATTCCTTAACTTCTATGAATGCAATTTGTAGCGATAGTTCCAGGTTGCATGCGATGACCACATCCCGATTCTCCAAGCTCTTGGCTTTGGCCGGCGAGACCTCGAGCGAGAAGCGCCGCGAGCTTTTGCGCAACGTCACGGACCTGTTCTTTGAGACCCAATCGACCCAAACGGCCAAGGAAGCCGAGCTGTTTGACGAGGTGCTGCGCTCGGTGGCGGCAGAGATGCAGTCTGAAGCCTTGGTCGAACTGTCCGAACGGATCGCCGCAAGCGCTGCCCCGCCCGCCCTGCTGACCCGCGACCTGGCCAACAGCGACCAGTCTGTCATTGCGGGAAGGATTTTGCAGCGCTGCACCAGCCTCACCGACGAAGATTTGATCAGCGTTTTGAATCGCCATGGCCAAGAGCACGCCCGCGCCATTGCCCAGCGCAACTCGCTCAGCGAGCAAGTCAGCGACGTGATCGTGGAACGCGCCGACGACACAACCCTCAATGTCTTGATCCGAAATGACGGCGCGCGGATTTCGCGCCGGTCGATGGAAACCGTAGTCGATCGCGCCCAGCAGAACCCGGCTCTCCATGCCGGCGTGGTCGGCCGCGCCGATATGCCGATCGATCTGTTGAACGAAATGTACTTCATCGTCGAGAACCGCTTGCGCCAGGCGATCCTCACCCGCAACACCACTGTCGATCCCGCCGCGGTGGAGGCCGCGGTTGGTCGTGCGCGCCAGCGAATGACCAAAACGGTGGCCGAAAACTCCGCCGATGCGCGCGCCGCGCGGCAATTCATCGAGCGCAAGGTTTTAAATCGCGAACTGAACGGCGCGCTGCTGGTGTCATTGCTGCGCGACCAGATGCTGACGCATTTCGTCTATGGTCTTGGCGAAATGACCGGCCTGGATTTCGACGCCGCCAATTTGATTGTCACGCGCAAGGACCTTGACGCCCTGGCAATGATCTGCCGCGCAGCCGACATGGAGCGGCCATTGTTCGTCACCATGGCGGTGCTGATCTGCGGCGCCGACAAGGCCGTGCAACGCGCGGAAGAATTTGGCCGGCTCTATGCCAGCGTGCCGATCGAGGCCGCCCAGCGCGCCATGCGGTTCTACAAGGTCCGCAAGGCCGCGCCGACAGGTGTGGCGGCCTAACTGCGCCCTTCGGCTTTCTCAAGGAACCGGATCAGCTGCGGCAGGTAGACCGCTTGCGTGAGCGCTTGCGTGAAGTCGTGGCCCATGCCGGGCACAGCGACCATTTCAGCGCCTGGAATGCAGTGCGCGGTATGCTCGCCGCAGCCGAGCGGCACCAGCGGATCATCGACGCCATGCAGCACCATGGCCGGAACCTTCACCCCCTTCAGCCCGTGGGTGCGCGGCGGCGTTGCCAGGATCGCGGCGAGCTGGCGCAGGAACCCCGGCGGATAGACGCCCCGATCATAGGACCGCGCCCCCATCGCCGCGAGCTCGCCGGCCGCCGCCGGAAAGCCAGGGCTTCCGATCGTGGTGAAGAGGTCGACGGTGCGCTGGATGGCGGCCTCGCGGCTGGCGTCCGCGGGCGGCGTCAACAGCGCCATCATCGCGTGCGGTTGGGCGGGCGGCAAACCAGGCTCACCGGTGCTGGACATGATCGAGACCACGGATTTGGTCCGCGTCGGATGTTCGATCGCAACGACTTGCGTGATCATGCCGCCCATCGAGGCGCCGATCACATGGGCCTTGTCGATCCCCAGCGCATCGAGCATGCCAACCGCGTCCTTCGCCATATCGGACAAAGTGTAGCTGGCTTGCGGCGCCTGGCCGGCGGCGACCGCCATCATCAGCGCCTCCACCGTCGGAACCGGGTGATCTTCCAGCCGGCTCGAGAGGCCGACATCGCGATTGTCATAGCGAATAACGAAAAAACCGCGCGCGGCCAGCCCTTCGCACAGGCTTTGCGGCCACGCGATCATTTGCGTGCCAATGCCCATGATCAGCAGCACGGCCGGATCGCCCGATTGTCCGAACACGTCATATTCGAAGGTCAAGCCATTGGCTTTCAATTGCGGCATGCGGTCCTTCCCTAGGCGTTTAGGCGTTCGCGGGTCGCGGTGAAGGCCACGCCCGGATTCTTGTCTTGGATATAGTTGACTTCCCAGGCGCTCTTGCCGAGAAACACCGGCGCGCCGTCCAAATCATCGGCCATCTGCGATTTCTGCTTGTCGATGAAGGCTTCCACATCCGCGCGGGCGCCGCTGATCCAGCGCGCGGCCTGAAACGGCGAAGGCTCAAACATCACGTCCAGGCCATATTCGGCTTTCAGCCGCTCCTCCAGCACTTCAAACTGCAACGGCCCGACTGCGCCAACGATCAAATCGGCGCCCAGCGTCGGCTTGAATAACTGCGTCACGCCCTCTTCGGCAAGCGATTCCAGGGCTTTGCGCAGATGCTTCTGCTTCAAAGGATCAGCGACCCGACAGCGTTTCAAAATCTCAGGCGCGAAATTGGGGATGCCGCGAAACAGGATTTGTCCGCTTTCGGACAATGAATCACCGACCCGCAGAACGCCGTGATTGGGAATGCCGATCACATCGCCGGGAAAGGCCTCATCCGTGACTTCCCGGTCTTGCGCCAGAAACATCAGCGGATTGTGCACATTCATCGATTTGCCGGCTGCCGATTTCAGCGTCATGCCGCGCCGGAAGCGGCCCGAACAGACGCGGAAAAACGCCACCCGGTCGCGATGCTTGGGGTCCATATTGGCCTGGATCTTGAACACAAAGCCGCTGACCTCGCCGCGCGCGGGCTCCACCTCAATGGGTTGGCCGGCCAGCTCACCGGCCTGGGTGCGCGGCGCCGGCGCATAGCGGGCGAGCGTGTCGAGCAGTTCGGCGACGCCAAACCGGCGCAACGCCGAACCGAACACCACCGGCGTCATCGAACCGGCGCGGTATTGGGCTTCGTCAAAGGTCGGCAGGCCGGCGCGGGCCAGCTCCAGCGTCTCAAAAAACTCCTCATGTTCGCTCGCCGGCAGATGTTGCACCATCGCATTGCCGTTCAGCCCGGCGCGCTCAAAATCCGGCAGGCCCGCTTCATCGGCTTCGGGGCGGCGAAACACCATGAAGCGATCGGCCGCCAAATCCGCCATGCCGCGAAACCGCGCGCCGGAGCCCGCAGGCCAGTACAAGGGCGCGACATCCAAGGCCAGGCGCTCATGCACCTCATCAAGCAGCGCGAACGGATCCTGCGCCTCGCGATCCATCTTGTTGATGAACGTGATGATCGGAATGTCGCGCAGCCGGCACACTTCAAACAGCTTCAGCGTTTGCGGCTCGATGCCCTTGGCGGCGTCGAGCACCATCACCGCGCTGTCGGCGGCGGTGAGTGTGCGATAGGTGTCTTCGCTGAAATCGGCGTGGCCCGGGGTATCCAAGAGATTGAACACCACGCCCTCGCGCTCAAACGTCATCACCGAGGCTGACACCGAGATCCCGCGCTCGCGCTCAATCTTCATCCAGTCGGAGCGCGTGCGCCGCGTTTCCCCGCGCGCGCGCACCGCGCCAGCCAAATGGATCGCGCCCCCGGCAAGCAGCAGGGTTTCGGTCAAAGTGGTCTTGCCGGCGTCGGGGTGAGAGATGATGGCGAAGGTTCGCCGGCGCTGAGCTTCGGCTGCAAGGTCGGTCATGGCCGCGCTTAGAGCCTGTCCGCCCGGGCTTGGCAACTCACCCTGTTTCCACCGCCTCGGTCAGAAAATGCCGCCCGGCGCGGTCTTCGATCTCCACCACCCACAGATCGGGGTCGCGGCTGCGCTGGCGCGCGATTTCGCCGTCAATCGCGGCTTCGGCATCACCCAGAGGCCCCGCCGACAAATCCAGCCACACCCGCCCGCCGGCCATATCGGTGCGCGCCGTGTAAAGTCGCGCGCGCCGATCGAGCGTTGCAACCTTGACCAGCACGGCGCCGGCGTCGGCGTCGCCCTTGGCGGCCACGGCGGCAAAAGCGCCGGCCGCCATGACGCGGCGGACAAGGGCTGCCGCCCACAGCTCGGTCTTTAGTCGCGGCTCCATTTGGCCTCCTCAAGTTGCCGTTAACCTTACGGCTTCACTGCCCTTAAAGCCGAACTTGATAGGGCTGAGCCATGATTCGCTTTCTGCTTCTGACAGTCGCTGGCGCCGCGTTCGCCGCCGCCGCCCAACCCTTGAGCGGCCCAGCCGCAACCGTGTTTGCCGAGCGTCATGCGCTGCTGGCGGCCGATGTCAAATGCAGCCTGCTCGCGCCCGGCGCGCGCGTTGCGCTGGAAGCCGGCGCCTCACAAGCGCGCAGCGCCCTGGCGCGCACCCATGCCAGCGTCGCCGAGATGGACGCACTCGCCGCCCGCGCCGCCGGGATCGGCCGCGCCAAGGCGTGCGATGACGCCGCGATCCTGGCCGCCGCCAGCGCCGCGCGCGAGGGCTATAAGGTCTGGGCGCGGTTGCACGAGCGGCAATTTCCGGGCGCCCAATCCTTCTGGCTGGCGCGGCGCACGCCCGACCCGCAGGGCGGTTGGTTCCTGTATCAGCCGACCAGCGGCGGCGAGGGCCGCGTCGGACTGTGCAGCACGGAGAGCGGGCCGCAATTGGTCGCCTGGGTCAATCAGAACGCCGCCGCCGCCCGCTTGATCCTGCGCGATCCGCGCCGCACCCAGGCGCCGCGCTTTCTGGCTCCGAACGCATTTGCCGAACCGGCGGCGTTTCGCCCGACATTGCCGGCGCCAGGCGAGACGATCGTGGTTCACGCCCGCGCCCGCACGGTCGAGACGCGCGGCGTGCGCTTTCAGTTTGATGACGCCGCACTTGCCCTGATGTCGCGCCTGGACAGCCGAGAAGCGGCGATTTTGGAATTGGAAACGCCGGCCGGAACCGTGCGCCGCGCGATTGAAATTGGCGATCTGGCCGCCGCGCGGGCGTTCTTGATGGCGCGCAGCGACTAAATGGGTGATGCCGGCGGCGGGATTGTCACCCGCACGCGGGCGCCGCCGCCGGGGCGTTCGGCAAAGCTCAAGGCGCCGCCATGCAGCGCCGCAAAGCCGCGCACCAAAGCCAGACCAAGGCCGACGCCCTCCACGCCCTCGCTGGCCGCGCCGCGTTCAAACGCTTCGCCCAGCCGCGTGCGCTCGCTTGCTGAAATGCCGGGCCCGGTGTCATCGACCTCAAGCGCAAGCACGCCCGCTTCAAGCCGGCCGCGCACATCCACGCGCCCGCCTTCGGGGGTAAACTTCAAGGCATTGGTGACGAGATTGATCAGGATCTGGCGCACCGCGCGGGGATCGGCGTCGATGCTCAAGGCCGTGGCCGGCACATCGGCGTTGAGGCTCATGCCCTTGGCGTTCGCCGTCTCGCTGCTCATGCGGACCACTTCCCCGATCAAGTCGCGCGCGTCGAAGCGGTCGCGCTCAATTGTGTAGCGCCCGCCCTCCAGGCGCGACAAATCCATGAGCCCGCCGATCAGCTCCAACAGATTGCGGCCGCTTTTCTGGATCAGCTCGACATAGTCAACATACTTGGCGCTCAGCGGGCCATAGAGCTGGCGCTGCATGATTTCGGCAAAGCCGAGAATATGGGTAAGCGGCGTGCGCAATTCGTGCGACAGCTCCGCCACTTGCCGACTGCGCGCGGTGGTGGCGGCGCGCGCGGCGACGGCGTCCTGGCGCAGCGCCTGCATTCGCCCGGCCCAGCGCCCCGCTTCGATCACCGCCACGTCGCAGCCATCGGCGTCGCCGATGATTTCCAGCGCCAGGGGACGACGCGCCCCGGCGATTTGGGGCGCAAAATCGAGATAGGCCGCTCCCTCCCGCCTGGCCGCGGCCAAGGCCCGCTCCAAGGCGCTGCGCTCCACCGGCCTCGTGCGCTGGGCGAGCAAATCCAAAAGGTCTGCCCCAATCGCGGCGCGCGGATCGAGCCCCAGGCGCTGCGCCGCGGCCGGCGCAATCTGCTCAACCACGCCCGCTGCGCTCAAGCGCATCACCGGCGCGCGCAGAACCGGGCCGGCGCCCAAAGCAGCGGCGTCGCGGGCGGCGCGGGCATGGCCAGCAAACCAATAGCCCGACAGCACCACCGCCGCGGTCGCCGCCATCGCCGGCAGGGGATCAAGCGGCAAGCGAATGGGGTCCACCAACATGCTCGCGGCGCCGGCCGCCACATAGCCGAGCGCGGCAAACATCGACGCCTCGGCCGCGATCGCGGGTTTTTCCAGAAGCCGCGCCAAGGCGGGCGCGGCCACAAAACAGGCAGCCATTGGCGACAGCAGACCCCCGGTAAAGGCCGCCCCCACGGCGCTGAACGCCACCCAACTGTAGATGGCCAACACCTGTGCCCAGGTTTCGCCCAATCTTGGCGCCAAAATCAAAGTCACCAAGGCAGGACACGCGGCCACTCCAAGCGCGGGAAACACCGGCGCCGAGGGCGGAAGCTGGTTCCAACCGATAAGTGCAAACACGATGGCTGCAACAGTCCAGCCAAGTGCGCCCCAGACCGCCGCATTTTCGACGGCGCGGTCAGCGCTGACAAGGCCGGAAGCGGCCAAGGCCTCGCTGGCGGCGTTGGTTGTCACGGGCGCCTCTTGTAAACAGATGTAAACGAGCCCTTAACTTCTAGGGCCTATTCAAACACAACGGAATGCGGCGCCCCGTTCAGGAGAGCGAATTCGACACGCACCTGACAACCGAGCAACGTTTCAACAGGAGCATCGGCGATATGCGCACTTTGATTACGGCTGCGGCCCTTCTGGCGCTGTGCGCCGCCCCCGCCTTCGCCAAGCCGGCGGCGAAGAAACCGGCCAAACCGGCGGCCACGGCGAGTGCGCCGATTGTGGACGCCGCCCCGCCGCCGCCGGTGATCACCCGCACCGGCGAAGACGTGTTTAATCAGGCGCTTGGCGATTATGCGGCGTTCCAAACGGATGTGCGCTTGCTGGGCGGGATGCAGATCGCCTCGGCGGCTGACCTCGACATGGCGATGGACCGCTTGTCGGGTCACAATCCGACCCAGCTTGCGCGCGGCTTTCTCGCCTATGGCGCGATTATCGCCGGCCAAACCACAACGATAGCCACGGAAGCCAAAAAGGTCTTGGCCAGCCACGGCCTGGACAAGACGCTGCGCGGTTTCTCGATCCCGTCGAGCTACACCACCCAACTCGTGTCCGCCGCCAATCCCTATGACGGGCTTGCGCTGCAGCAGGCGCTGCTTGCCGCCGCCCGCGCCGATAGCGACCGCGTTGGCCAAGTGTCGAGCCGTTATTATCAGCTGTTCAACGACACCCAAAAAACCCGCTGGGCCAATGTCGCCATCACCGAAGCGGCCAAATCCGCGCGCTATTCCGCGATGCTGGCGGCGGTCAACACTGTGACGCCGAAACCGCTCCCCGAGAGCGCCCGCGCGCGCCTTATGGCGGCGGCCAGCGGCCAGACCAGCGCGGCCGAATCCGGGCTTGGCGGGCGCTTGTTCTGGGATTGGGTCGAGAGCGGCGCCACGATCGCCACTGCGACGGCCTTGAGTTCGTCGCCAACCTTCATCATCACCCGCGAAGCCGGCCACGCCAATGCGCTGGACGCCATGACCACCACCGCCGCCCTGCGCGCGGTCAATGGCATGAGCCGCATCTCGGCGGCCGATATGGAATCGCTGCTGACCCATGACGGCACCAAGAATTGCTTCGTGAAGCGCCACCAGGAGCTGGCCAGCTGCACCCGCAACCAGAAGTTCCCGAAAGAGCGCCTGGCCTGCATGCGCGCATCATTTGAAGATTATGGCGGCTGTCTGTCGAATGTGGTCGGCGCCAGCGCCACCGCCAGCCTGAACTGAGCCCGCCGCCAGCGGCCATCAAAGGGGCCCCCTTGTCGGGGCCCCTTTTTCGTTCCATCTGGCGATCATGAGCGCCGATGCTGAAGCCGCCATTGCCGAAATCGAGTCCGACTTTGCGCTGTTCTCCGATTGGGAGGAGCGTTACGGCCACTTGATCGAACTGGGCAAAGCCCTGGCCCCGATGCCGGCGGCGCTGCGCACCGACGCCACCAAAGTTCGCGGCTGCGCCAGCCAAGTCTGGCTGCACGCCACCCGCGACGGCGACCGCTTCGTGTTCCGCGGCGACAGTGACGCGGCCATTGTGCGCGGGCTGGTGGCGCTGATGCTGGCGATCTTTTCGGGGCGCACCCGCGAAGAAATCCTTGCCGTCGATTCCCGCGCTTTGACCCGCCGCCTCGGCCTCGACGAAGCGCTGACGCCGCAACGCTCCAATGGCCTGGCCGCGATGATCACCCGCATCCGCCAAACCGCGCAAGCCGGCGAGAGCGCCGGTTGCTGAATCCATCCCCTTGAGATCATTGCGGCCCGCCGCCGCCACTCAAACACGTCGCGCACCGCAATCTGCGGCAAAGCCCGTTTCGGCGCGATCTTGGCCACCGCGGCGGTCCGTACAGCTATGGCGCGACGGCTTGCGGAACTTCTTCGCGCAGCCTAACGCCTTGCGCCACCGCCCGTGCGCCCCCGCCAAGGCTGGCGAGCGCCCGCTGCATCAGAGCGCGCGCGCAGACGGCGGCGATCTGGCCCTGCTCGGGCGCCGGGTCGCGGGCGGGCCCGCTGTGCGCGGCGGCGTTGCGCTCGGAGCCGCCGGTTAACCCACCCACGGCGCGCTCAAACGCCGCGCGCAACAGCGCAGCCGCCCGTAACGCAGGGGGCGAAAGATGCTGCGCCATTCCTGTGATTGTTTTCCTGCCGACGCTCGCACGATCCGACAGCCAAGAGCGGTCGGCTTGCTATTCGTCCTCGTCGCGCGGCTTGACGCCGAGCCCCATTTTCTTGGCGAGGTCAGAGCGTGCGCGAGCATAATTGGGCGCCACCATGGGATAGTCCGCCGAGAGCCCCCATTTCGCCCGATACGCCTCCGGGGTGAGCCCGTAGCGGGTGCGCAGGTGGCGCTTCAAGGATTTGAACTTCTTACCATCTTCAAGGCAAACAATGTGCTCGGGCGTGACCGATTTTTTGATCGACACCGCCGGCGCGCGTTCCGTCGCCGGAAGCGCCGCAGCGCCGTTTGCCAAGCTCTGCAGGCTGGCAAACACCGCAGCGATCAGCTGCGGCAAATCCACTGCCGAGACCAGATTTCTCCGCACATAAGCCGCAACGATGGCGGCCGTCTTTTTCACCAATTCGCCGTGCTGATCCATTAATCGTCCGCCCCACAATCCCGCTTTATCAATTTAATACTAAACCCTGTGAGAAGCAAGACAAAAAACGCAAAGACAAGACGTCGTTGGATTGGATAGCGGCGGCCTTTGCTCAAGCCGGAAATAAAAGCCGGCGAAGAGTTAAGGTGGTCAAACCGGGCGCGCGACAAATAGTGAACCGCATTCATTTCGGTTCGCGCGGGCTTGAGCATTCGCCTTGGGCCGCAATCAGCCGACGACGACCATTAAGCAAACCAACAATACGGCGCTCATAAATGCAAAAACAGCGCTGCTCGCACGCTCGCCGGAAGCGCTGTTTGTTTGCTTCGCCAGATGGGTCGCCAGGTTTTGGGCGGCTGTCGCCGCAGCACCCGCCGCCGCCGCCGCTCCGGCATAGACCGCCGCCAGGCCAGCGCCCGCCAAGGCCGCCAAACGCGGCCCCGCCGCCCGCAACAGCCAATCGACATCGCGCAGATCGCCCGCGCCGGTCATTGGCGCGAGCCGCGCCAGCCAGGCCAAGCCAAAAGCCGCCAAAGCCGCGCAGATCAATTGCAGATGCGGCAACACCGTATCGATCCGATAGACCGGATGGCCCGGCGCGCCGCTCGGAACCAGCCCCAGCAGCCAAGCCGGCGACAGCCCAATGGCCAGGATCAGAAATCCGCCAAGCACCATCGCCAACAGCGCGGGATAGGCCGGCGCGGGCCCCACTGCCGGTAAAGACGCCGCCGGCGGCGCCAGAAAGACCATGACGGGCGCCCGCCAGCCGCCATGCGCCACAGCCCCGGCAATGGCCGCCAGCGCCAGGGCAAACAGGCCGGTCCAGGGATCGCGGCCAAAGGCGTCGAGCAGCAGCGTCATCCCGATAAAGCCCGCCGTTCCGGGCGCAGCAAACAGCGCCGCCGCCGCCACGAAGGCCAGGCCCGTTGTGACCGGCGCGCGTTGTGTGGGCTCGGCGAGGGCAGCGCCGACGCCGAGCGCCATCGCCGCGAGCCCCACGGCCAAGATCAGCGCAAACGCAAACGCCGCAGCGCCCGCCAAAGCCAAAGGCGCGCCAACCCCGATCGCAGCGATAATCAGGCCGTTCTGGCTGATCAGGCCATAGCCGAGTGCGGCGCGCGGCGTGGCGGCGGCGGCGGCCATGATCAGCCCAAGCCCGCAGCTTGCCGCGCCGATCCACACCAGGACCGGCTCGCCGGCAAAGCTGCGCATCAGCCCATACAGGGCTGCCGGTGCGGCAAGGGTCAGCAAGGCGACGGCCCCAAACGGACTTGCCCTGGCGGGGGCGTCTTTCAGCCAGACATGCGCGCCGATCGCTCCGGCCTGGATCAGCAAGGCCGCCAGGATCGCCATCCCGCCGGGCGTTGCCGCATAGAGACGCTCAAACGCCACGCCGCCGGTTTCCGCCCAGATCAGCCCGGTCCCACACGCGGCCAGAATGCCGGCGCCGGCTTGCCACAACAGCAGCCGCACGCCAGCGGCCTTGGCGCCGAGTTCGGTCCCGCGCAGCGCCACCACCGCCGCCGCCAGGCCCAAAAACGACAACGCCGCGACAAAGCTGACCAGATCACCGGCAAAAATCCCCGCCAAAGCGCCCCCGGCCATGGCCGCCGCCGCCGCGCGTTCGATGCGGCCAGCGTCGCGCCAGCCATACAAGCCAAGCAGCGCGGCCATGATGGCCACCGCCAGGCCAAAGGTTTGGCTGGCGGCGTCGAGCCGGAACGGGGCAACCGTCAGGCCAAGCTGCGCGAAGGTCATGTGCTCGCCAAATGCCGGCGCAAACATCATCGCCCCGGCGCCCAGCGCGGCCGCCGCCAGGATAGCGCCGCCCGAGCTGCGCGGCGCGGCGAGCAACAGCGCCGCCGCCGCGATCAGCAGCATGCCCGGATTAAGGCTGACGATCATCGCCGCCCCCTTCCTGGCCGGCGGCGGCCGGCAGATCCTGCGGGCGCGCCAGAACTGCCCGCACGCCGACGCCGAGGGCCAGGATCAGCACCGCCGCCGCCAGCCCGGTCACGGCGTAGAAACCGGGCATGTCTTCGAGATCAAGCCCACGGCCATTACGCCCGAGCGCCACTTCCAAACCGACCAGCATGAGGCTCAGCAGCAGGGCCGCAATCGTGGCCGCGCCCGCGGCTTTAGGATTGCGCGCCCAGGCCCAGACGGCGGGCTTGTCGTGAAGCGGCGGCGTCATGGGCCAAGCTCCGGCAGAATAAAGCGCCCGATCGGGTCGATCGCCCACAACAGGGCAAGGAGGGCCATGGCCAGCGCCGCGATCGGCGCCACCAGCGCCAAAGGCAGGCTGTCTGGCCGGACAAAGGGATTGATGGGCGCCGGCCAGAACAGCGCCCGCGTGGCGACCGGGGCGAGCAGCGCTAGAGCCAAAACCGCGCTCGCCATGACCAAAGCGGCCGAGACCAGATCGCCGACACTGCCGGCGCCGGCGGCCATCCACAGCTTCGCCCACGCCCCAGCAAAGGGCGCAAGCCCCGCCAGGGACAAAGCCGCCACGCCAAACGCCACAAACGTGACCGGCATGCGCCGCCCCACGCCATCGAGGCCATCCACCCGCAACCGCTGCGTCGAGACCGCAATGGCGCCG
>JBEIHY010000028.1:0-40737 GCA_040381035.1 Hyphomonadaceae bacterium | reverse complement strand
CCGAAGCGCCGAAACCACCCCGGCGGCGGCCGCTGGCGCTCATTGTTTGGACGCTGCTGGGGGTCTTCTTCTTGGTCACCATGGTCGCGCGCGGCTATTTCCCGCAAATACTTGAAGCGGCCTGAGACCCCGCTTTGTTTTTGCTCGGCGGCGCATCGATTGTATTGACCTTTCTCGACAGGGCAATCGCGCATCGACAAAACTTGGATCAAGCCGCGCGCACCTGTGCAGTCGTCTTTGCCATCGTGATCGGAGCCGCTGTTTTCGTATTTGTCGGTAATTTCCAGTTGTCCACCGATCGCCAAACAAAAAATTACGCCAAACCGCCGCGCTGTCGCAGCTCTGCGCGGATGGATCAGCGCAGTCGGACGAGAAGCGGGCGCTGTGTCGACGTCTCACTCAAATACTTCCTGGCCGGATTTGCGGCGTGGATCGACCGGTGTCCAAATGCCGCAAAGAATTGGAGCCGTACCTGACGCCGCCAGCCGCCGAGAGCCCACGCTGAGCCCGCGCCCTTGGCCTTTGCCGCGGGCAGGGCTATCTCCGGCTTATGTTTAAACATCTGAAATCCCTAGTTCCTGCTTTGGTTTTAGCGGCGCTTGGCCCGGTGGCGGCGGCGCAAACCGGCCAGACGGTGAAAACCGACAATGTCGAAGCCAGCCTGATCGCGGCCGAAAGCGCGGTTGCGCCAGGGCAAACAGCGACGATCGCTATGCGCCTTCTGGTGCGACCCAAATGGCACACCTATTGGGTCAATCCCGGCGACAGCGGCGCGCCGACGACGCTGGATTGGACCGCGCCCGAAGGCGTGAAGGTCGGCGACATTCAATGGCCGGTTCCCAAGACCCTGGCGCTCGGCCCGTTGGTCAATTACGGCTATGAGGGCGAGACGATCTATCCCATCGCCGTCACCATCCCGGCCAGCGCCAAGCCGGGCGACACGCTGACGCTGACGGCCGGCGCCGATTGGCTGGTGTGCGAGGAAATCTGCATCCCCGAAGGCGGCCCGCTGAGCCTCACGCTCAAAGTTGCCGCGAAAGCTCAAGTGAACGACGAATGGGCTGGCGCGATCAAGGCAGCAGTCGCGGCGCTGCCGCCGAAAGCCAATGCGCAAGCGCGGCTGACCAAAGCGGGAGAGGCGGTGACGCTTACGATTGCCGGCGCCGATGTGAAAGGCCGCTGGGCTGACGCTTATTTCTTCCCTTTGGTCGGCACGGCCATGGATCATGCAGCAGCCCAAAAGCCGCAATTCGGCGCCGAAGGTGTGAAGCTGACGCTGACCAAAGGCGCCGACGGCGAACTTGGCGCCAAGCCGCTCGGCGGCCTGCTCAAGCTCACCGCGCCGGACGGGGCCGAAAAGGCGATGATGATCGAAGCCGCGCCGGGCGACGCCTTGAACCTTGGCGCACTGGCGGCGCCCGCCGCGCGCGGCGGCGGCTCCGGCGGCGGCGATCTGACGCTGCCCTTGGCGCTGCTGTTTGCCTTCATCGGCGGGCTGGTGCTGAACGTGATGCCATGCGTGCTGCCGGTCTTGTCGTTGAAGGCGCTGAGCCTCGCGCGCGGCCATGACGCCGCCGAGGCGCGCGCCCATGGTCTTGCATTCCTTTCCGGCGTGATGGCGACATTCCTGGCGCTGGCCGGTGCGCTGATCGCTTTGCAGCAAGCCGGGCAGGCGGCGGGTTGGGGCTTCCAGTTGCAAGAGCCGTGGTTTGTCGGCGGCCTCGCGCTTCTGTTCTTCGTCATCGGCCTCAATCTGCTCGGCGCGTTTGAATTTGGCGGGGCGTTGCAGAATGTCGGCGGCGGTCTCGCGCAAAAGAGCGGCGCGGCCGGCGCGTTTTTCACCGGCGCGCTGGCGGTGGTGGCGGCGACGCCATGCACGGCGCCGTTCATGGCTTCGGCCATGGGATTTGCGGCGGCCCAACCGCCGACCGTCAGTCTCGGCGTTTTCGCTGCTTTGGGCCTGGGCTTTGCCGCGCCAATGGTCGCACTCAGCTTCGCACCGGCCTTGCGCGCGGCCTTGCCCAAGCCCGGCGCCTGGATGGACCAGCTCAAGCAATTCTTCGCCTTCCCGATGTTTGCCACCGCCGTGTGGTTGGCCTGGGTGCTGACCGCGCAAGCCGGCGCGGATGGCGTGCTGGCGCTGCTGAGCATCGCGGTGGCAATCGCTGCCATCGTGTGGGCGCTGAAAACGCTGCACAAGCCGATAACAAAGGCCGCTGTGACGGCGTTGGCGTTGGTTTTGGCCGGGGGCGTGGTGTGGACGCTGCGGCCGCAATCGGCGGCGCTGGCGCATGAGCCGTGGAGCCCGGCGCGCGTCGCCGAGCTGACCGCGCAGGGCAAAACCGTGTTCGTGAACTTCACCGCCGATTGGTGCGTAACCTGCAAGGTCAATGAGCGCACCGCGTTGACCAGCCCGAAAGTGGCTGCCGCTTTTCGACAGGCGGATGTGGTCTATCTCAAAGGCGATTGGACCGCGCGCGACAATGTGATCGCAGCCGAGCTTGCCGCCCATGGTCGCCAAGGCGTACCGCTCTATCTGGTCTTGCGGCCGGGTGCGTCTGCGACCGTTCTGCCGCAGTTTTTAACGGAAGACTTGGTGATCGACGCGGTCGCCAGGCGTTAGATTATGGGGATCAACGCATGTTTTCACGTCGTATCGCGCTGACGCTTGCAGCGGGCGCTACGCTCGCTTTGACCGCCGGCACGCTGATTGCCGCTGCTGCGCAAGCCGCTGTCGCCACCGGCGCCAAGGCCCCGGCTTTCTCAGTCGTCGACAGCGCCGGCAAGACCCGCACGCTGGGCGAATTCGCCGGCAAGACGGTCGTGCTGGAATGGACCAATCATGATTGCCCGTTCGTGAAAAAGCACTACGAAACCAACAATATGCAGAAGCTGCAGAAGGCCGCCGCCAAGGACGGCGTGGTGTGGCTGTCGGTGGTCTCTTCGGCCGCTGGCAAGCAGGGCCATGTCGACGCCGCCAAGGCCAATGAGCTGACCAAATCGCGCGACGCCGCCCCCGCCGCCGTGTTGCTCGATCCGGCCGGCGTAATGGGCAAGGCCTATGGCGCCAAGACCACGCCGCACATGTTCATCATCAACGCCAAGGGCGAAGTCGTCTATCAAGGCGCGATCGACGACAATCCCGGCCGTGGCGTTGAAACCGTCGCCACGGCGAAGAACTTCGTCACCGCCGCTTTGGCCGATGTGAAGGCCGGCCGCGCAGTCGAGCAGGCGACGACCCAGCAATATGGCTGCACCGTGAAGTATTGATCGGCGGCTTCCGTCGAGGCTTCCGTCGAGGCTTCAGGCCGGCGCGGGGGACTTGCGCCGGCCTTTGCTTTTGGGGGGCCTTAATGTGAGGGGGCTTAAGCGAAGAATGCGGGCTTAATGCCCCTTGTTCGCCGTCACCGGGTCGGTCGGATCGGGCGCGGCGGCGGCGGGATTGGCGGCTTGCGGGGCGAGCGCCTGGGCGTCGTCGAGCAGCACGAGCAATTCATCGAGCGCCATCTGCCGGTCGAGCTTGGTTTGGGCGGCTTTGAGCGTTTCGGCCTGGGCGCGGGCGTCTTCGGAAATGCCTTTGAAGATGCAGGGCAGGTCGCCCGGCGCGCCAGCCGCGCGCAGGGTGATCGAAAGGGTCATGGCGGTGTCAGCGAAATGGGTGAGCTTCAGGTCGAACCCTGCCGTGCCGGCGGCTTTCGGCGCTTCGCGGGTCAGGCTGGAGGCCTCGGTCTGAACTTGGCTGGCGAGCGCCGGCAAGGTCATCGGGGCGGTGGCGACAGCGAGTGCGGCGAGGCAGGCGAACATGGGCGCTCCTTTTCGCTTATCAGGTGCAAGACCGGCGCCATGTTGCGGCGCACCCATGGCCCGGGCTAGATGCGGCCATGTCCAAAGATGAAGCCTTTCGCCCCAAAGCGCGCCGCCCGCGCGGCCTCGCCGATCGCCGGGGGCTAAGCCTTGCCACTGAGCGCGCGATTGTCGACCGCGTGCTCGGCGTTTACCAAGCCTGGGGGTTTGAGCGGCTGGAGACCAGCGCGTTTGAATATGCCGATGCGCTCGGCAAATTCCTGCCCGACCAGGATCGCCCCAATGAAGGGGTATTTGCCCTGCAAGACGATGACGAGCAATGGCTGGCGCTACGCTATGATCTGACCGCGCCCTTGGCCCGGTTCGTCGCCGAAAATTACGACGCGCTGCCCAAGCCCTATCGCCGCTGCGCGGCCGGCCCTGTCTGGCGCAACGAAAAGCCGGGGCCGGGGCGGTTTCGCGAATTTTGGCAATGCGACGCCGATACGGTGGGGAGCGCTTCGCCGGCGGCGGACGCCGAAATGATCGCCATGGCTTGTGCGGCTTTAGAGGCGGCGGGGGTCGGGCGCGGGGCCTATGTGGTTAAGCTGTCGACGCGCAAATTGTTGGATGGGCTCTTGGCTTCGCTTGGCGTCACAGATGCGGCGCAGCGTCTGACGGTTTTGCGCGCCGCCGACAAACTCGATCGCCTGGGGCCTGAGGGTGTGCGCCTTTTGCTCGGCGCCGGGCGAAAGGACGAGAGCGGCGATTTCACCAAAGGCGCGGGCCTGGAGCCCGTCGCCGCCGATCGCGTGCTTACATTGCTTGGCGCGCGGCGCGCCACGCGCAGCCAGACCTTGGCAGCGATTGCAGACGTCCTTGGCGAAGCCCAGGCGGGCGATGGTCTGGCGGAATTGCTGGCGACCAATGCGGTGCTGGACGCGCTCGGTCTTGACGAAGATCAAGCCCAGATCGACCCCGCCATCGTCCGCGGCCTCGAATACTACACCGGCGCTGTCTTCGAGGCCGAACTGCTCACCGAGGTGAAGGACGAACACGGACACATCGTGCGCTTCGGCTCGGTCGGCGGCGGCGGGCGCTATGATGATCTGGTCTCGCGGTTCAAAGGCCAGCCGATCCCGGCAACCGGGTTTTCGATTGGCGTGTCGCGCTTGGCGGCGGCGCTTGCAATGGCGCAAGGCGCGCGCGAGGCGGATGGCCCGGTCGTGGTCTTGCCGTTTGACGCCGAAGGCATGGCCGACTGCTTTGCGATCGCTGCAGACCTGCGTGCGGCGGGGATCGCCGCGGAAGTCTATCTCGGCGGCTCTGGCCCCAAGGCGCAGCTCAAATATGCCGACAAGCGCAACGCTCCGGCGGCCGTCATCCTCGGCGGCGATGAGCGCGCGGCCGGCGCCGTGACGGTGAAGGATTTGAAGCTCGGCCTTGCGCTCTCCGCGCTCGCCGAAAGCGACCGTGAGGCGTGGAAAGCGCGCCAGGGCGAGGTGCAGCAAACCATTAAGCGCACCGCGATGGTCGATCATGTCCGCGCGATCCTGGCCAGGGCCAGCGCGTGAGCACGGCGGCTGACGCCATCTGGCAAGCGCTTAGCGCTTTTGCGCCGCGCCGCGTGGCGCCGCCGGTTTTGCAGCCGGCGGGGCTTTATCTTGACCTGGTGGGCGAGGATATCCGAGCCCGCGCGATCTTGACCGATGACGGGCTGTGCCTGCGCCCCGACATGACGATCCCGGCGCTGCGCCTGGCATTGGCCGAGGGGATCACCCAGGGCGCGCTCGGCTATGAGGGCCTGGTGTTTCGCCGCCAGCCGCAGGGCTCCATCAAGGAAAGCGAATTCACGCAGGTTGGCGTTGAACGGCTCGGCCCCGACGCTGCGACCATTGAAGGCGATTTGATCCTGGCCGCACTCGGCGCCTGCGGCAGCCTTGGAGTGAACGCGCGTCTGACGCTTGGCCATGCCAGTTTCTGGACGGTGCTGACCGAGGCGATGCAGCTGGAGCCGGTTTGGGCGCAAGCCCTGGAGCGCGCTTATGCGCGCGGCGGCGAAGCGGCCATGCACGCCGCCGCCGACACGGACTTTCGCGCCGATCCGATTGCGCAGGCCGTGGCCGTGCTCAAACCGGCCGACGCTGAAGCCGCGGTGGAGGCGATGCTCGCCGCGCAAGGGCCCGCGCCGCGCGTTGGGCGCAGCCCTGCCCAGATTGCCGCGCGGCTGCAGGCGAAAGCCGCGCTGGTGAAAGCGCCGCGCCCGAAGCCGCAGCAACTTGCGGTGTTGGCCAGGGCTATGGCGATTGCCGGCCCGCCGGCCGCTGCGCTCGGCGCGCTCGATGCGCTGCGCGCCGCGCCAGAGCTGCGCGCCGCCGCGCCGTTTGAGGCCTTGCTCGCCGGGGTGTCGAGCGTCGCCGCGCGGATCGCGTCTGGCTTTGCCGAACAGGAAACCGTGCTGCGCCCGGCATTCGGCCGGGGGCTCGCCTTCTATGACGGCCTGGTGTTTGAGCTGGAAGCGCCCGCGCTTGGCGCGCGCGCGAGCCTTGGCGGCGGCGGCCGCTATGACAAACTGGTCGCAGCGCTGGGCGGGCCCGCCGATTGCGTCGCTGCCGGTTTTGCGCTGCGCCCGCAGCGCCTGCAGGAGGCTCTGCTGTGAGCGCGCGCCTGATCCTCGCCGTGCCGTCCAAGGGCCGTTTGCAGGAGCAGACGGCGGCGTTCTTCGCCGATAGCGGCCTGGCGATTTCCCAGACCGGCGGCGCGCGCGGCTATGGCGCGCGGATCAACGCCGCGCCCGAGATTGAAGTGCGGTTGGCTTCGGCCGGCGATATCGCGCGCGCGCTCGCCGATGGCGAAATCGATCTCGGCGTCACGGGCGAAGATGTATTGCGCGAAGCCGCTGGCGGCGGGCCGGCGGCCCCGATCCGGGTCAAGCCGTTGGGCTTTGGCGGCGCCGATCTGGTGGTTGGCGTATCGACGGCATGGCTCGACGTGGAGACGGTCGCCGACCTGATCGCGGTCGCGGCCGAGGTGCGCTCGAGCCACGGCCGACCACTGCGGATCGCGACCAAGTATCACCGCCAGGCGCGCGATTTTTTCGCCGGCCACGGCTTTGCCGATTACCGCCTGGTCGACAGCGCCGGCGCCACTGAGGGCGCGCCCGCCGCCGGCGCCGCCGACGCGATCGTGGATATCACCACCACCGGCGCGACGCTCTTGGCCAATGGCCTGAAAATCTTGTCCGATGGCGTGATCCTGAAAAGCCAGGCCTGCCTGTTTGCCCGCCACGGCGCCTGGAGCGCGGCGCAAAAAGCGGCCGCCTTGGCCTTGCTTCACCCGATCGAGGCGCGCGCGGCGGCCAAAGCCACGCGCCTGCTCAGCGCCGCCAGGCCGGCCCCGAAAGCCGCGCTGGCGCAGCTTGCCGCACTCGGCTGCCGCAGCAGCGACGATGGCCGTCAGTTCCATTGCCCCGCCGGACAGTTAAGCGCGGCCGTCACAGTGTTGCAGACGCACGCCTGCGCGCCGATTTCGGTGGCCGCGCCCGATTTCGTCTTTCAGGACGCGACAGAGGTTTTGCAGGAGTTTTTCTCAGCACTCGATGATTTCACGCCCGCTTGACAGTTCCGTGATCATGGCTCCATTGTGCAGTTGTTCGTTGTTATGCAGCGACACTGGCGTTTCGGGGAGGAGACGCCCCTTCACATAAGGCTGCGATGCGGCCATCCACACACCGGAAGGGCCGTCCTGTTAGGGCGGCCCTTTTGGCGTTTGGAGCCGATTGATTTTCGCGCCGGCGCCGCGACGTCAGGGGGTGCGTTTGACTGCGTTTAAGGTATCTTGCAGCGAGACGATCGCCGTGAGAGGCGACGCGCGGGAGGATGTGATGCGTCGATTGGGCTGGGCGGCTGCTTCCGTCGTCACGGGCGTTCTGGCGTTGGTCGCTTGCACGCCGCCGCAAAAAGCAGCCGCGCCCGGCAATGTCTCCGCGGAGCGCTTGATCGCCGCCGACAAGGAGCCCGGCCAGTGGCTGAGCCCCGGGCGCACCTATGACGAGCAGCGCCACAGCCCGCTTGCCAAAATCACCGAAGCGAATGTGGGCAAGCTGGGCGTCGCCTGGTTCGCCGAATTTGACACCGATCGCGGCCAATCGGCCACGCCTGTGATGGTCGACGGCACACTTTACACCACCACCGCCTGGTCGAAGGTGTTTGCCTTCGACGCTAAAACCGGCGCGCAGAAATGGGCCTTCGATCCGCAAGTGCCGGGCGAGTTTGGCCGCAAAGCCTGCTGCGACGTGACCAATCGCGGTGTCGCGGTGTGGCAGGGCAAGGTTTATGTCGGAACGATTGACGGCCGGCTCATCGCACTCGACGCCGCCACCGGCGCTAAAGCCTGGGAGAAGGTCACCGTCGACCAGACCCAAGCCTATACGATCACGATGGCGCCGCGCGTCATCAAGGGCAAAGTGATCATTGGCAATGGCGGCGCCGAATATGGCGTGCGCGGCTATGTGTCGGCCTATGACGCCGCCACCGGCGATCTGGCCTGGCGCTTCTACACCACGCCCAACCCCAAGGGCGAACCCGACAACGCGGCGTCCGACAAGATCATGGCCGAAAAAGCGGGTGCGACCTGGAGCGATGGCCGCTGGAAAGAAAGCGGCGGCGGCGGCACGGTGTGGGATGCGCTGGCCTATGATCCCAAGCTCGACATTCTCTATGTCGGCACCGGCAATGGCGCGCCATGGAACCACCAGATCCGTTCCGGCGGAAAGGGCGACAATCTTTTCTTGTCGTCGATCCTCGCCCTGAAGGCGGACACCGGCGACTATGTCTGGCACTACCAGACCACACCGGGCGACAGCTGGGATTACACTGCCACCCAACACATGATCCTGGCCGATCTGACGATCGCGGGCAAAGCCCGCCAGGTCATTATGCAGGCGCCGAAGAACGGCTTCTTCTATGTGCTCGACCGCGCCACAGGCGAACTGATCTCGGCCAAGCCTTACATCCCGATGCTGCCGGCCGACCAAACCCCGCCCGGCGCGCCGATTTCGTGGTCGACTGGCGAGGTCGATCTGAAAACCGGCCGGCCGGTGGAAAATCCCGGCGTGCGCTATACCGACGGCAAGCCGCATCTGGTGTTTCCCGCCCCCTATGGCGGCCACAACTGGCACCCGATGTCGTTCAACCCGTCCGATGGGCTGGTCTATATTCCGGTGCTCGCGCCGCCGATGATGGGCCCGGATGGGAAGCCGCTGCCGATTGGCGCGCTGGCGCAACCTTTCATGACCGACAAGGCCGCCTACCGGCCTGCGGCCTGGAACACCAATGTCAATTTCACGCTGCCGGCTTTGCCCGACGACAAGGCCGGGCGGGCCGCGATGCGCGCCATGCTGTCGGGCCAGCTGTTGGCGTGGGATCCGGTGAAGCAGGAAGCGCGCTGGGCGGTGCGACTGCCGTCCTTCTGGAATGGCGGCGTGTTGTCGACCGCTGGCGGTTTGGTGTTCCAAGGCACGGCTGAGGGCGATCTGATCGCCTACAACGCCAAAACCGGCGAGAAGGTGTGGAGCTATGCCGCCACCAATGGGATTATCGCGGCGCCGATGACCTACGAACTGGGCGGCGAGCAATATGTGGCGGTTATGGTCGGCTATGGCGGGGCGGCGCCCTTGGCGGCCTCGGCCTTGCTGCCGCAGCGCCCGCGTTTGCCGGGCCGGTTGCTCGTCTTCAAGATCGGTGGAACCGCAACTCCGCCGGGCTATGACGTGCCCGAGCTCGCCAAGATCGACGTCACGGGCCTCTCTTCAAAAGGCAATGCCGCGCTCGGCAAGGTCGCGTTCAGCAATAATTGCCTCGTCTGCCACGGCGAAAACGCCAGCGGCGCCTATCTACCGAGCCTGCTGCGTTCGCCAATCATGCGCGATGAGGCTTCGTTTAAGTCGGTCGTGATTGACGGCGCCAACGCTTCAGCCGGCATGGCGAGCTTCGCGAAATATCTGACGCCCAAAGACGCTGAAAACATCCGCGCCTATTTGATCGAACAAGCGCGCGTGCAGGCCAAGCTGGAAGCCGCCGATGCCGGCGGCGCAGGCAAGAAAGCGGGGCGGTAGGGGTAAGGCGGAAAAACGCGTGAAAGGGAAGGGGCTCGTCGGCGCCGGGCGCAGCGTCTAGGCTGGCGCCATGAGCCTCATTCTGATCACTACCTTGGCCATGGCGGCTGACGCTGAAATCATCGTCACCGCGGAACGCCGGGCGCAAAGCGCACTGAGTGCGCCGGCTTCCATCGCGCGGCTGGAAGGCCAAACGCTCGACCGGATCGACGCCCAGCATCTGGCTGAAGCGCTCAATCGCTTACCGGGCGTGAACATTCAGCGCGGCAGCGGCGTGGAAAGCCTGCCGGCGATCCGCTCGCCGGTGCTCACTGGCGGCCAAGGCGCGGGGTCCTTTCTGGTGCTGGAGGACGGCGTGGCAGTGCGCGCGCCGGGCTTTTCTAATATCAACCAGCTGTTTGAGACGAGCCTCGATTTCGCGACCGCCGTGGAAGTCACCCGTGGGCCGGGCTCGGCGCTTTCAGGCTCGAACGCGGTGCATGGGCTTGTGAATGTGATCACGCCAATCAATGCCATGCAGCCGGCCCTGGCGACCTATGCGGCGCGGGCTGCGGCGGGATCGTTTGGCCGCGCGGCGGGGCAGGGTTTGGCGTTTGTCGATCAGGGCGAGGGCGGGATTGCGTACGCCGCCGGCCTAAGCCTGCGCCACGAAGGCGGTTGGCGCGACGCCGCCGGCCTGGATCAACAGCATCTCTATCTCGCTTATGCCGGCGGGCTTGGGCGGTTCATGGTCGACGCCTCACTGGCGGCTCAGCAAACCAATCAGGAAACCGCCGGCTTCATCGAAGGCGCGGAAGCCTACAAAAACCGCGCCTTGTCGCGCGCCAACGCCAATCCGGAGGCGTTCCGCGACACTCGATTGATCCGAACCCGGATCAATCTGGAAACCATCCCGTTTGAAAACGCCACCCTGAAGATCACCCCCTTCGCGCGCTGGATCGAGACCGATCTGCTGCTGCACTTCTTCCCGTCGCGGGCGCTGGAGGAAACCGGACAGGCCGGCGCCGGCGTGCAGACGGCTTTGTATTATGATCCGTCCGATGCGGTGTCGTTCATCTTTGGCGCGGATCTGGATGTGACGCGTGGGCGACTGCGCGAATTCCAATCGCGCCCGACGACCGGCACGTTCACTCAAGGCCTGCACTATGACTATCGCGTCGATATGGCCCAGCTTGCCGGCTTTGCCCAAGCCGCCTGGAAGCCGGCGCCGGATTGGACAATCACCGCCGGCTTGCGCGCCGAAACCGTGCGCTACGACTATGACAATCGCGCGCCGAGCAATGATATCGGACGCTTTCGCCGCACGGCCGATCGCAGCGATGACTTCACCACCGTGACGCCGAAATTCAGCATTGCCTGGGCCGGGCAAGATCGCACGGCGTTCGTCAATCTCGCCGCCGGCGCGCGCGCGCCCCAGATCACCGATCTCTATTCGCTGCAAACGCAGCAGCAGCCCGGCGCACAAAAAGCCGAGACGATCAACAGCGGCGAAATCGGCTTTCGCCAGGCGTGGAAAACCGGCCGCGTCGAAGTCTTCGGTTACGCCATGGAAAAGCGCAATGCGGCGTTTCGCAATGCCGCCGGCTTCACCATCGCCAACGCGAAAACGCGCCATCGCGGTGTGGAAGTGTCGGGCCGCTGGGCGCCGATTGCGCCGCTCACCGTCACCGGCTGGGCCAGTTATGCCCGCCACACTTATGCGTTTTCCGATCCGGTCGCAGCAGCCGGCGAAAGCATCAGCAAGGGCGCCGACATCGACACCGCGCCGCGCTTGCAGGGCAATCTCGCGGCGCTCTATCAGGCCAATGACAAGCTGGAGATCGAAGCCGAATGGGTGGCGATGGGCCGGTCCTTCACCAACGCCGCCAATACGCGCTTCTATCCCGGCCACGACGTGTTGAACCTGCGCGCGGGCTATCAGCTGACGCCGACCGTTCAGATCGCGCTGGCTGTGCGCAATGTGGCTGACGCTAAATATGCCGAACGCGCCGATTTCGCGTTCAACACCGACCGCTATTTCCCGGGCGAGCCGCGCGCGGCGAGCGTGTCCGTGCGCTTCACGGCGCCCGCCATCCCAGAGTGAGCAGCATCACCGCAAAGCCCGCACAATAGCCCAACGGCACAAACCATCCGGCCTTCAGCCAAGCCCAGGCATTGCGCGCCTGCGGATATTGGCCGGTGAGCGCCACCCCGGCCGAAGACCCAAACCACAGCATCGAGCCGCCAAACCCGACCGCATAAGCCAGCATGGCCCAATCATAGCCGCCCTGATGGATCGCCATTGCGGTCAGCGGGATATTGTCGAACGCGGATGAAATCACGCCGAGCACGAACACGGTCGTGGCGCTTGGCGCCGGTAGTGCTTCCAGCGGCATGAGCGAAGCGCTGAGCACCAACGCCAGTAGAAACACCGAGCCCTTGGCCGCAGCCGGCAGTGCGGCCCAATCGGGCGCGCGCCACAAGGCGGTGGCGGCGAGCACCGCCCAGACAGCCATTCCAATCACGGGCATGCGCGCCAACAGCGCCGGCGCCAGGAGAGTGGCCGTGACATTGGCGCCAATCGCAGCCGTCAGGATCAGCAGCACGATCGCCAGCCGCGCGCCGTCGAACTTGACCGCCGCAACGTGGCGCACGATTGGCGCGAAGCGCTGTTGTTGACGTGCGGCGGGCGCAGCGACAACGATCAGCGCGGTGACGGCTGCGACATAGGCCGGCAGAACATGCAGGGGCGACACGCCCGACAGCCAGATCATCGTCGTCGTCGTGTCGCCAACCACGCTGCCGGCGCCGCCGGCATTGGACGCCGCCACGATCGCGGCGAGAAAACCGATATGGACCCGGCCGCGATAGACATGGCGCGCCACCGCGCCGCCGATCAAGGCCGCCGCGATGTTATCGAGGAAGGCTGACAGCGCAAAAATCAGCCCAAGCAGCACAACACCGCCCCACCAATTGTCTGGCAGCAGATTGGGCGCAAAGTCGGCTGCGCCGCTGTCTTCAAAATGGCGCGCCAGCACTGCAAAACCAGTGAGCAGCAGGAACAGATTGGCGAGGGTCACGCCTTCATGCGCCAGATGCGCAGCAAAGCCGGCCAAACCGGCGCCTTCGGCAAAACCGGAGCCGAAGAATTTGTAGGCGATCACAGCGCCCAAACCGAGGAGCGCAATCGTGAACGCGCGATGATGGCTGAGTGCAACGCCGCCGAGCGTTGCGGCAAAAATCAGGAACTCAATCGGGATCATAGCTTTTCGAGGATGCCTTCGTCCTCACACAACTTTTCGTCCTTGGCGAGCGACGGTGAAAGCGGTTTGGCTCTGCCCTGGCCCAGCGTCAGGTGCAGCACCAATAGCCCCAGGCACGCGGAAATGAGTGAGCCGCCGAGCACGCCGAACCGCACTGGCGTCTGCAGCGCTGGATCCTTGAACGCCAGCGCCCCCACAAACAGCGCCATGGTAAAGCCAATGCCGGCGATCATGCCGCCGCCGATCATTTGCGGGAAGGTCGCGGGGGCGGCTTGCTTCAACAGCTTTGAGCCCATCCAGGCAAACAGCGAAATCCCGACCGGCTTGCCAATCGCCAGGCCTGCTGCGATCCCCAGCGCGACCGGATGAAACACATCGCTCATCCCCACGCCGGCAAGCGGTACGCCGGCTATCGCCAGCGCAAAGATCGGCATCACGCCGAGCTGTACATAGGGCTTCAGCGCATGTTCGGCCGTGACCAGCGGCTTCTTCGCGCCCGGCGCCGTCATCGGAATGGCGAGCGCCATGAGCACGCCAGCCAAAGTCGGCGAGACCCCACTCTTTGCCATCGCGCCCCACAGCAACAGGCCAACCACCCAATAGGGCGTCAGGGCTTTGACGCCGCCGCGATTGAACGCCATCAGGCAGGCAAAGAAGAATGCTGACAGCATCAGCGGCACGGCGGTAAAACCTTCCGAATAGAACAGCGCGATCACGACGATCGCGCCGAGATCGTCGGCCACCGCGAGCGTCAGAATGAACAGCCGCAGGCCGGCCGGAACGCGCGCGCCGAGCAATGATAAAACACCGACCGCAAAGGCGATATCGGTGGCCGATGGGATCGCCCAGCCGCGGGCATAAAGCGGATCAGCGGCCGGGTGAGCTTGGGTTGCCACGACGAAATAGATCAGCGCTGGCGCGGCCATGCCGCCGAGCGCGCCGAGCAGCGGCAGCGCTGCCTCTTTCGGATTGCGCAGCGGTCCTTCCATGCATTCGCGCTTAAGCTCCAGCCCGACAAACAGGAAGAACACCGCCATCAGCGCGTCCTTGATGAAGGCTTTCACGTCGTAGCTGAGTGCATAGCCGCCAAGCGCCAGCGCCACCGGCGCTTTCAGCACGGCCTGCCAGGCCGTGCTGGTCGGGCCATTGAGCAAAGCGAAGGACAGGGCCGTGGCCGCTAGCAGAAGATAACCTGGCGTCGCGTCTTTTTTCCACCAGGCGGTCTTGCCGCCCTTCACCTGCGCCATGGCCACGGCTCTCATTCAGAAGTTGCAATTGTCTTTCATGTGCTAGGGCTTTGACGAGCTTGGGACAAGCCTTTCACCAAAGCCGATGCGCAGGGGGCGATTGCATCTTGTCCGAACACGGACGATTGCGGCCGATCAGCCCGCCGCGCGCGTTACCGTTGGGCCAGAGCGCACAGGCGTGGCTTGCGCATCGGTAATCGCGCGCACGCCCGGCGGCAGCGCAAGCACAGAGCCCGCGCCCGCGTCACGCCCGCCGCGCTCCAGGCGCGGATGGATCAATTGGCCGGCGTCGCCGAACACATAGACCAGGCGGGCCCAGTCCTCGTCTTCATACAGAAACGCTGGGCCATCGGGATCAAGGTCGGTCCAATCGGCTTCGCGCGGGGCGACGGCGGCTTGCGCCAGCCATTGGCGGGCATTCGGCTCATCGCCGCGTGCGCGCGACAAGGCGGCGTAGAGCGCGCAGATCCGCGACGACGGCAGGTCGCGGAATGCGCTGTCCAGCGCTTCTTGGGCGGCGGCCCAATCGCCGCGCTCCATGGCCAGTTCGGCGGCGAGGATTTTGCTTTCGCGATGTGCGGGCTGCAGCTCAACAAGCCCGGCCATGCGGCGCGCCCGTTCCGCACGCGGCTCGTCTGATTTCAGATCGCGATAGGCGTGGGCCAAAGCCGGATGCGGGGCGGTTTCCCAGGCTTCTTCCAGAACGCTTTGGGCTTTCCAAAGTTTGCTGTCATCGGCCAGCAGCCGCGCCGCCATCACCGCCGCCGGCGCAAAGCCAGGCGCCAGACGCAGCGCGCGCTCGGCAAAGTCAACGGCGCGCTCATTGCGGCGTTCGCGCTCGCAGCGTGCGGCGGCGGCCGACAGCAGCACGGCGCGGCGGCGGGCAGCGACCTTAGCGTCAACGAATTTGCGCTTCTCGCCCTCATCGAGGGCGTCGATCGCCAATTCCCAATCGAAGGTCTGCACGCGCAGTTCAAACAAAGACAAGAACGGCCAGTCGGCGGCCTTGGACAGCTTCATGGCGGCGGCGGCGTGGTCGCAGGCGGCGGCGCGATCGCCGCGTTTCAAGGCGATCTGCATTAGGCCTTTGCGGCCAAGCAGTTCGGTGTCTTCGTGGGTGAGCATCCCGGTATAGGCGCGCTCGGCGCCGGGATCGTCGCCGGCGGTTTCGGCCGCGCGCGCTTCCAGCAGCGCCACCAATCGCGGCTCTTCGATCAGTTCGGTTGCGGCGGCGGCGTGGCGGCGGGCGTCTTCAAATTCACCGCTTTCGGCCGCGATCAGGCCGCGGGCGAGGCTCTCTTGACCCTTGCGGGCTTTGGCGCGCGCCGACATCGCGCCCATCCGGCCCGGCGCGTCAATCACCAGCCCGACAAACCAGATCAGCGGCAGGATAGCGGCGAATACGATTACAGCGAAGATCGCCTTCATCTCGATCACATAGCCGGGCCAGGAGATCACCACCTTGCCTTGTTCGCCGATCGCCATAACGGCGAAAGCGACGCCGATGGCGAACAGAATGAGCAGCGTTGCGCGGGCCATGGCGGCTCAGCTCCCTTTGGCCAGATCGGTGCGAATGCCGGCAAGTGCGGCGTCAATCGCCATGCGGGCCTGCGCGCGCGCCATCCATGGCGCAGCGATCTGGGCGGCGGACCCGCCAAGCTGGCGCAACTCGCTGACCGCTCCGGCCAGATCATTGCGCGCGACTTTGGCGGCGGCGCGCTCCACCGCATCACTGGGCGGGGCGGTGGAATCGACTTTGCGGATGACGATGAATTGCGCGAGCCAAGCATGCATCCGGCCTATGGCGCCTTCGCCTGCCTCTGAAATGCGCGCGGCGCGGATGATTTCTGTTTCCATGGCGCGAAACTCTGCCGTCAGTTCGCCGGGCGTTGGCGCGCCGGTGCGAGCATAAGGCGCGAGCGCCTTGACATGGGCGTCGTCCGGCAACAGCGCGGCAAGCGTGCCATAGGCTTCGGTGAATGGGCCGGACGCGCGCGCCGCGTCCGTGGCGGCGGAGACCGCATAGGTCGCTGCGGCGGCCTTGATCGCGCGGGCGGCGTCTTCGGCAACCTTGCCGAACGAGGCTTGCAGCGCAGCGACATCTTTGCGCACGGCGGCAATATCGTCTTGGCTGGCGACGCCGGCGAGGCGACCTTCCAATGTTTTCATCTCCGACTGCAGCCCGATCATGCGCGCCGCGACCGTGGCCGGCGCCGGCGCCGCGCCTCCCACCGTTGCCGCAAGCGGGGTAGCAATCGCGGCTTCCAATCCGGCGAGCTTGTCGCCCAGAGCGGCGATGTCTTGCGTCCGGGCGGCTTGGGTTTGAAGGGCGGCAAGATCGTTCTTCACATCCGTCAAATGCGTCGCGGCTTGATCGGGGGCCACGCGGTCAAGCGCTTCATCGACTTGCGCCAGCCGCGGCGCCACCGCGCCAACGCCAGCGCCGATCAACGCCGCTATGGCGGAGCTGGCGAGCACCACGCCAATGCCGACGCCATGACTGGGCGGCCGGGCGGCGTCCTGCTCCAAATTGCGATCGGCGTCGTCCATATCGCCCCTCATCACCACACTGCCTCTGAATCGGCATTGGCGGCGCGATTTCGTTCGTCCGAATCACGCCAACCACCTTTGATTGAGGGTGAGTCTGGACTGCTTCGCGCGGCCGCGCCACCGCGCTTAAGCGGCGGCCTGCGCCAGCTTGTCGATAAGCGCGGATTCGGTCGGCGCGGCAGCGACCAGGATGGTTTGAAAACCGAACGCCTGCAAAGGCGCGCCCACCTGATCGCTGAGCGCGAGTGCGGTCGCCTTGGTCCAGTCCGCCGGCCGCGCCAGGGCGACAAACGCCGCCGCGGCGCGGGCGCTGTGGAACAGGGCAATAGCGGCTTTCGGCGGCGGGATCGATGTGGGTTCGGTTCGGTAGACGATGGTTTGCGTGAGCGCGACGCCCGCGCCGGCAAGGTCAAAAGCGACGTCTTCGCCGCGCAACCAGAGCAAAGGAGCCGGCGGCGGATCGGCGATCAAGGCCGCCGCGAGGGCCGCGCCATCACCCGCGCCGCTGTGGATAAGTTGGAAGCCGGCCGCGCGCGCGGCGGCGGCAGTGCTGGCGCCGACCGTCCAAACCGGCAAATCGCGCCACGCGGACGGCAGGTTGGCGAGCCGCAGCGCCTGGCGACTGGTAACGACCAGCCCCACCGGGCGCGACGGCAGATCAGCGCGCACGGCCATGGCCTCGAGCATCGGGGCAACCACCGGCGTCAACCCAAGGGCGGCAATGCGGGCGGCGGTCGCCGCCGCATCGGGTTGCGTGCGCGTGACGAGAACGCGGATCATCCGGCGTGGGTGAGGGCGTCGCCAGCTTCAGCCTTGATTGCCAGGCCGAGTTCGCGGCCCAGGGCTGCGGCGTCGTCAATTGCGGCTTCGCAAGACCCGTTCCGCCGCCAGCGTTTGGCGCCGTCTCCGGTCAAGGCTTCGCCAATGAAATCCAACGCCTCGCCTTGGATGGTGGCGAATGCGCCAATCGCGGTGCGACAGGAACCATCGAGCGCGTCGAGAAAAGCGCGCTCCGCCGCGATGGTGATTTCAGCCTGCGCGTCGGCGATCCGGCGCAGGGCCTGCCAGACCGGGCCGTCTTCGGGCCGGGCCGTGATGGCAAGCGCCCCTTGCCCCACCGCTGGCGGCATGGCGACCGGATCGGTGAAACCGGCGGCGCGGTCGATCAGGCCGAGGCGCTTTAGGCCTGCGGCGGCGAGAAAGGTCGCATGCGCCTGGCCCTCGGCGAGTTTGCGCAAGCGGGTGTCGACATTGCCGCGCAGCAGCGTGACAGAAAGGTCAGGCCGCGCATGCAGCGCTTGGGCCTGGCGGCGCAAGGAGGCGGTGCCGAGAACGGCGCCGGCGGGCAGGGCCTCCAGCCGGTCGGCGTGGGGCGAAACGAACGCGTCGCGCACGTCTTCACGCGCGGGGACCGCCGCCAAAGCGATGCCGTCGGGCAGTCGGGTTGGCAGGTCTTTGAGCGAATGCACGGCGCAATCGATCCGTCCGGCGAGCAGTGCTTCATCGAGTTCCTTGGTGAACAGGCCCTTGCCGCCGACCTCCACGAGCCGCCCTTCCTGGCGGACATCGCCGCTTGTGACGATCGGGATGATCTCGATCGTTGCGGGGTCTTGGCCAAGCGCGCGTGCAAGCTCGGCGCACACCCAGCCGGTCTGGGTCAGCGACAGGGGCGAGCCGCGGGCGCCGATGCGAAGCCGAAGGGTCATTGTGTTTGCACCAGAGAGGCGCGATCTAGGATCGACATGCGCCTATCTAACCGCCCTCTGGTCGTTTTGGGAATTGAAACAAGCTGCGACGAAACGGCGGCCGCGGTTGTGCGGCTGGCGCCGGACGGCCGCGCGGAGGTGCTGGCCGATCTGGTCTGGGGGCAAGCGGAGGCGCACGCGCCCTATCGCGGCGTGGTGCCCGAGATCGCCGCCCGGGCCCATGCCGAGAAGGTCGATGCGGTGATCGCGGCGGCGATGGCGCAAGCCGGTTTATCGTTTGCTGCGCTCGATGGCGTGGCCGCCACCGCCGGGCCCGGCCTGATCGGCGGGGTGATGGTGGGGCTCACCGCGGGCAAGGCAGTAGCGCTGGCGCACGGCCTGCCGCTGATCGCCGTCAACCATCTTGAGGGGCATGCGATTTCGCCGCGGCTGGAGCAGCCTGTTCCATTTCCGTACTTGCTGCTGCTGGCGTCCGGCGGGCATTGTCAGTTTATTGCGGTGCACAATCACGGGGCCTATGAGCGCCTGGGATCGACGATCGACGACGCCGCCGGCGAAGCCTTCGACAAAACCGCCAAGCTGCTCGGTCTCGGTTTTCCCGGCGGGCCGGCGGTGGAGCAGCGGGCCAAGCGCGGGCGGGCCGATCGGTTTGATCTGCCGCGACCGCTGAAGGGCCGGCCTGGATGCGATCTTTCTTTTGCTGGTTTGAAAACCGCCGTCGCGCGCCACGCAGAGGCGATTGCGCCATTGACCGAGGCCGACAAGGACGATCTCAGCGCCAGCTTTCAGGCAGCGGTGGTGGAGGTTTTGGAAGACCGCGCCGGGCGGGCGATGGCGACGTTTGGCCGGCGCGCGCCAATGGCGCATTTCGTTCTGGCCGGTGGGGTGGCGGCCAATCAGGCGATCAGCGCGGCGATGGAAAAACTTTCACATAATAACGGTTTTTCGTTTGCGGCCCCAAGCTTGCGCTACTGCACCGACAATGCGGCGATGATTGCGCTGGCGGGGGCGGAGCGGCTGGCGCGCGGGCAAAGCGACGGGTTTGAAACTCCTGCCCGCGCACGCTGGCCGCTGGATGCTGAGGCCGCCTTGACCCGGCCAACGCACCTTCCCGGTCGGAAAGGTGCGAAGGCCTAGGTCAGGCGACGATCTAGATCAGGCCATCACGCGCGCGGCGAGATCCAGGATCGGCAGCAGCACAGCTGCGACAACAGCGGTCGCGGCGATCAGGCTGACCACGCGCAGACGGAGTTGGGTGTTCACTTGGCTCATCGAAGCCTCCTTCGTTACAAATGCTGCAACTGCGAACAGTCGCTGCGGGGGCAGAAATGACGCTTCGTCAGGAATTAAGCTAGGCCCGTCTCAGGGCTTCAGCCATGCATTTATGCACTATCAAGACTGCGTCCAGGCGGGCCTTTGGCGCCCTCTCCATTCACAATGGCGTCAAGCCATGACGCGGGCGGCGAGTTCCGCAATCGGCAGATAGCTGGCCAGAACGAGCAGCCCGGCAAAGGCGGCGGCGACGGTGCGGGCGGCGAAAGAGAGACGGGTCATGGGTGGCTCCTAAGTGTCCGCAGGCGGGGCGGGTGATCCGTGGCCGGCTGCGATGAGATTGATATAGCATTACTCTGATCTCTGAGCAATGAATAAAATGCAAAATATTCAATTTTTATGTGCGACGTAGGACTAGGGGCTCTTGAGGCTGGTTTCGATGATGTCGGTTGCGGCGGTCTGATGGGGCGAAGCGATCGAGCGCATGCGTCAGGGTGCAAACCCGAGCTGCATGCAAATTTCAATTCTTCCAGTTGTTTCTGGGTTGTGCGATCGCTTAGCGCCGGTACAGGCCGCGCAACAGCAGTTCGAGCACGCCATGCAGTTCGCGCTCCAGCTTCGGCAAGGTCAGCTGCGAGAAGAGCTGCGGGAAGCCGAACTTCACCGTGGCCGACTGAATCATCTCAGCGACGAAATCAAAATCAGCGGCCAGCGCAAACAGGCCGGCTTCGGCGCCTTCCTGTAGCAAGGCTGAAAGAATCACCCGCTCATGAGCCAAAATCTCGTTGGCGAACAAGGGGCGTTCGCGGTGCAGGACTTCGGCGACTTCCAAGATCTTGGCGTTGCCGACGACCAGGGTATAATTCTGCCGCATCCGGTGCAGGAGAATCTCACGCAGGCGCTGATCTGCCGGCAGGTCGGTTTTGCGAGCGAGCACGACCATTTCTTGTTGCTGATCGGCGTAATGGGCCCGCGCCATCGCCTCGGCGATGTCGATTTTCGCTTCAAAGAAGCGGTAGATGTTTCCCGGCGACATGCCGCAATCGGACGCGATCTCGGCCATAGTGGTTTTGCCATAGCCATAATGCTTGATCCGCATCATCGC
This sequence comes from Hyphomonadaceae bacterium, assembly GCA_040381035.1. Taxonomy (GTDB): domain Bacteria; phylum Pseudomonadota; class Alphaproteobacteria; order Caulobacterales; family Aquidulcibacteraceae; genus REEB506. The sequence goes on along the minus strand of JBEIHY010000028.1, from coordinate 19,717 downwards.
GGCGTGAAGGATACGCTCCCGAGTGGAGACTTTCTCGTCCATTGAGAGGCCATAACCGGTATTGATTGAACAATCAATGAAAGATTTAGCCATCTCAATGGCGCCGCAGCGGATCGGCGTTTTGGGGGCCGGAGCCTGGGGCACGGCCTTGGCGCAGGTGGCGATCGCTGCCGGTCGGCAGGCGACGATTTGGGCGTTCGAACCCGACGTCGCCCGTGCGATCGCGCGCGATCACCAAAACGCGCTTTATCTTCCGGGCATCCCCCTGCACCCGACGCTGACGGCCACGACCGACCTCTCGGTCATGGCCGGGCAGGATGCGGTGCTGGCGGTGGTTCCCGCCCAGCATATGCGCGCAACGCTCACCCGCTTGGCCCCGCTCTTGGCGGAGGGCGCGCCGCTTGTGCTGTGCGCCAAGGGCGTGGAACAGGGGAGCCTCGCTTTGATGACAGATGTGGCGGCTGAAGCGGCGCCGCGGGCGCGGCTCGCGGTGCTGTCGGGGCCAGGCTTTGCGAAGGATGTGGCGCGTGGTCTGCCGACGGCAACGACGATTGCATGCGCCGATGAAGCGCTCGGCCGGTTGCTTGTCGCCAGCCTCGGTGGGCCGATGTTTCGGCCTTATTGGACAGATGATCTGGTCGGCGCCGAGATTGGCGGCGCGATCAAGAATGTCATCGCCATCGCCTGCGGCATCGCGGAGGGGCGCAAGCTGGGTGACGGCGCGCGGGCAGCCTTGATCACCCGCGGCTTTGCCGAGATGAGCCGGCTTGGCCGGGCGATGGGTGCGCGGCAGGATACGCTCAATGGATTGTCTGGCCTGGGCGATCTGGTGTTGACCTGCTCCAGCCTGACATCGCGCAATATGTCGCTTGGCGCGGCCTTGAGCGCCGGCGCGGATGCAGCAAGCGTTCTGAGCGAGCGTCGCAGCGTGGCGGAGGGTGCGGCAAGTGCGCCGGCGGTGGTTGCGCTTGCGGCGCGTCATGGCGTTGAAATGCCGATCTGCGCCGCGATTGAAGCGCTTCTGGCGGGGCGGGTGTCTGTGGACGCCGCCATCGGCGCACTATTGGCTCGGCCGTTCCGGGCGGAAGGGGAGTGATGCAGCTTTTCGTTGTTGAGTGTCTCGATAAGCCGAACAGTTTGGATCTGCGTTTGGCGACGCGGGCTGCGCACTTGGCCTATCTCGATCAGCTGGGGGCCGAGATTGTGCGGCTCGGCGGGCCGCTTTTGGCCGGCGATGGGCAAAACCCGATCGGCTCCCTGTTGATCTTTGCCGGCGCCGAACGGGCAGCGATTGAAGCGATCGTTGCTGCCGATCCCTACACGCAAGCCGGCCTGTTTGCGCAGGTGAAGATCACGCCGTTTCGCCGCGTGATCGGCGCCAGTCTTGATGCGCCGTGACCAGCGATGATGCTGCGCGCCCGGCGCCGGGAACGGCCTTGGCGCGGCTGGACGACATCGCCGATCCTGGCGCCGTCGCGCTCGATTTCACTGCCGGCGTGGCGCGGTTTTCGCTGATCCTGGCGCGCCGCGAGAGCCAAGTGTTTGGCTACCTCAATCGCTGCCCGCATGCGCGCTATCCGCTGGAGCGCGCCGATGGCGCGGTGCTGCTGGATGAGGGGCGCTATTTGATTTGCGCGGCGCACGCAGCGAGTTTCAGAATCCAAACTGGAGATTGTGTGGGCGGGCCGGCGGCGGGCAAATCGCTGACGCGCTTTGGCGTGCGCGTTGTTGACGGCGTGATCTATGCCGCATGACGCATTGAAACGGCCGCTCGGCTGTAAAATGCCCGATCGAAATTCAGATCGGCCGGCGGCGCTTGGGAACCGAAGCCGAGTACTTGGAAATAAGCGGCGGCCTCCCCGGGCGGGGCGAGATCCGGCCGGACGACAAACCCGAAGCGGTGATAGTAGGCGGGGTTGCCGGTCAGCACGACACCCTCAGCGCCGGCAGCTTTGAGGTCGGCAAGGCCAGTCCGGACGAGCGCGCCGCCGATCCCGGTCTTTTGCGCCGCTGGCGCAACCGAAAGTGGTCCCAGCGCATACCATTCTGTTAGCTCCGGTCCACGCCGCATGCGCGAAAACGCTGCATGACCAATGATCCCTCCATCGCCAATAGTCACGAGCGACACCGTAAGGCGCCCTCTGGCGCGCAACCTTCCCGGCACGTCTTGCTCATCGCCGGCCGTAAACGGCAGTCCAGCAAAAGCCAATTGGGTTAGCTGACGAATGGCTTCGGCGTCATCAGGGGTTTCAGGTCGTATCAAAGTGGGCACTGGATTGCGCCGCCGCTAATGCGACACAGGGGATCGCTGAATGAGGACGAGCTGAAGCGATCGCTCCAGCCCTCTCACTTTCTGGTCTTCGCCAAAGCCGGCGAAGGTCGTTGGCGAAGCCGACATCGCGCTCAGCGCGGCGTCAGATTTTCATCCCAATATTCTTCGCGGCGGCGGCGGCCGAACAGCAGCCAGAGCAGCAGCGGCACACCGACCACGCCGGCGGCGATCCATGGGAAGTATTTCGTCAGCCATTCCGGCGCGACCAGCCCGCCATCGGCAGGTTTGGCGGCGGCCGACGCATCCGGCCCAACCGGCGACAGTGGCGTGCCGCCGCCTGACAGGGGCGTGCCGGGGCTGGCTGAAGGCGGTGTCGGCGTTGCGGCGGCGCCCGGCAAGGACGCAATCGCGCCGCCCGGCGCCTGGCCGCGCTTGATCGAGGTGATCAGGCCCGGCACGTCGTACTCAGCGGCGCGATCGGCCGCGGAGCCGTCAGCATAGCGCCGCCCGGTCGGCATGGTCACAGCGCTGGCGAATTTCTTCATTTCACGCTTGGCGGTGTCGAAGTTGGCCGGGCTGACCAAAGCGGTGAAGCCAAGCGCGCCGTCGCGGGTCAGCACGCGGGCTTCTTCGCGGATATTGCGATCCTGCGGGCCTTTGGTCGGATAGAGCTCTGCCCAAGACAGCGTCTTGCCTGGCGCATCCCAGGCGGGAGCGGTGATGAAGGCATCCGGCGATTGAGCGCCGCGGCCCTTTTTGACGGTGTCCAGGAAGCCGGGACGGGTGACAGCGTCGGCGGTGTCGTCGACAATGCGGCCGATCGGATTGAAGCTGACCACCGCACCCCAGAAGTCGCTATCGGTCGGGTTGCGGCCGGCCGGGGCGATAATACCGAACACGTCGCCTGGGGGCGGCGCTTTGTCGAGGCGGGCCATATGGCCGTGAGCGTCGGCGGCGGGGAAAAACACGAAGCCGGCCGGCACATTGAGCGCAAAGCCCGACGGCAGCGGCACCTGGCCGGTTTGGCCCTTTGGCGCAAGCGCCGGGATCGGCGCGGGCTGGATCGCCGGCTGAGTGTTGAGCGCCGGCGTTGTTGGCGCGGTCTTCGGCGGTTTCGGGTTGACGATCGGCTTGGCTGGCGTCGGCGTGCCGATGGGGGCCGGCTTGGTCTCAACCGGCTTGGGCCGAACCGAGCCAATTTCTGGCTTTCCGTCCGCAAAGGCAAAGACGGATAGGCTGAGGCCCAGCGCGGACAGCGCTACGGTTCTCGCGCGCATGGTCAATTCCTTCTGGTTAAACTTAAGCTTTGATAGATGTTTTTTGATGGGAAGTTAACCCCTGGCCTGTGCTTTGCGAATCGATGCGGCCGCAAAGCCGCGCCACGGTGTGGTTTTCGCCTAATTGGCGCAGGCCCCGGCAAGGTCTAGAATGGCTCCCGTCAGCGCTGCAGCGATGCACGCACGCCAGGCGCCAAGGTCGCGAGCTTCGGCGGCGCCGGGCGGATAGAGAATTGAGCGCGAGGCGCTGACGAAGCCGCCTTCACGGCCATGGGCGCCCTTGGCAAAACCGGCAACGGCGTCGGCCGCGCTGCCGCCCTGGGCGCCGTAGCCGGGCACAAGGAACAAGCTGTCGGGCAGCAAAACGCGCGCGCGTTGGGCCTGCGCTGGCCAGGTCGCGCCGATCACCGCCATCAGGCCGCTATAGCCGCTGGCGCCGATCAAGCGAGGCTGCAGCGCGTTTAGTTTTTCGGCCAATCGCTCCCAAACGGGCGCGCCGCCGGCGTCAAGGTCTTGCAGATCGGCCGCGCCTGGATTGGAGGTGCGCACCAAAACGATGACGCCGCCACGATAGGCTTCGGCGGCGGCGATAAACGGCTCCAACGTGTCCAAACCCATATAGGGGTTCACCGTCACCGCGTCGGCGCTGAACGCAGCGAAGGCGCTTTGGGCATAGCCTTGCGCCGTGGTGCCGATATCGCCGCGCTTGGCGTCAAGCAGCGTGATCAGGCCAGCCTCGCGCGCGGTCTTGGTAAGGTCGCGACACAGCGCATATCCCGCCGGGCCGAAAGCTTCAAACAGGCCAAGTTGGGGTTTCACCGCCGGCGCGATCGGCGCGCTGAGCGCGATGATCTCGGCAAAGAAATCGCGCCATGAGGCGATCGGATCGGGGCCGGCAAACAACTTCGGCAATTTGTCCGGAAACGGATCAAATCCCACGCACAGTGGATTGCCTTTGGTCCGAATGGCCGCAATCGCGCGGTCAGCGAAGGCGGTCATTTCGCAACGCAGACAATCTGCGCGACTGATAAATCGAAGCGCATATTGTCGGCCGCATCGTCATAGTTTTTCAGATCGAGCGGGCCGACCTTTTCGCCGCGCGGATCAACCTTGTTAAGATCAAACAATTGCGCGATCGACGCCGGCGTTGCGGTGTAAATTCGCCCGCGGCGGGCCGATTCCGCAATGGTCACGCCAATCACTTCGCCCTGCGCGTCAAGCACCGGCCCGCCGCTCATCCCGCCCAGGCTGCCATTCAAGCCTTCGGTGCGGCCAAGTTCGGCCCAGGCCAGAACGGGTTCTTCCAGGCTGTAGCGGCCGCGTGCAACCAGCCGCTCGCGTCCGATCAGGCGCGAGGCCGCTTCGCCTGGCTCGCCCTGCGGATAGCCGACATGAAACGCCGTCTGGCCAATGCGCATGTCTTTTTCGGCGAGGTCGAACGCAAGGGCGCCCGGCGCCTTGTCGGTGCGGATCAAGGCAAGATCGGCAAACCGCGCCGTGCGCACTTCTTTGGCCTGCACCGCCCGGCGCTTGCCAACGACAACGCCGACCTCTTTGCAATCATCCACCACGTGCCGGGCGGTCAGCCACCAGCCACTGCGGTCAATGGCAAAAGCAGTGCCGAGGCCGGACGTGACAGGCCCCACTTCAACCAGCACTTCCGGGTCATAGACTGAGGCCGCCGGCAGCGGCGGGCCTGGCTCATCGGCGTTGTCCTCGATCGGGGATGGCGCCGGTGGGGCGTCGCCGCGGCCGCCGACCTGGGAGAAAACCCAGACGATCGCGCCCAGCGCCAACAGATAGATGAGCCAATCGGGCAGGCGTCCCATTCTGGTTCAGCCCAAGAACGGGCCGGCAAAGGCGCCGAATTTGTTCAAGCTCGGATCATTGACTGCCCCGGCCAGGATCAGCGCCACGCCGACCTTCACAGAAAACACAAAGATCGCCGCCGCCACATCGCCTTCCGCAATCCGCCGCGGCAGGCCATGCAACACCATATCAACGACGCGAAACGCGATCAGCTGGATGAGCAAAATCACCACCCCCCAGACCAGCACCTCGACGACATCAAACGCATGCGCCAGGCACGCCTGCAACGGAATCGCCAAGCCCAGAACAATGCCGGCAAAAGCCACCGAAGCGCTGGGATTGCCGTCGCGGATCAGGTCGAGCTCTTTGTGCGGGGTGAGCAGCACATAGATCACGATGCCGGCGACAAACAGCGCAAGGGTTGCCGCCATCTGAATCAGGAAGTCGTCGAAACCAGATACAAAGGATTGGATGGCCGAAAGGTCCATGGGGCGCGCTCCAGAGCGGCGGAAAGGGGCTGGCGGGGTTGAAGCGGTCGCCGCCTGACCCGTCAAGCGCGCCGCTCAGCCCTAGAATGGTTTGCGCACGCAAGCGCGGCGCCACACTTCGTCCGGTAGGCGAAAGGCGCGCTTGCGCCTATAGGGGGAGTGATTGTGTCATTTCAGGAGCCCCCATGGCCTTCACCAAAACCGCCATCGTCACCGGATCGACCTCCGGGATCGGCCTGGCCATCGCCAAGAGCTTCGCCCGCGCCGGCATGAATGTGGTTCTGAACGGCATGGGGGAAGCAGCTGAGATCGAAAAAATACGCGCCGATCTCCACACCGAGACGGGCGTGGAGGTGCTGTTTCACGGCGCCAATCTGTTTGAGAAGCCTGAAATCGCCGATATGGTGAAGATGACGGAAGACAAGTTCGGCCGCGTCGATGTGCTGGTCAACAATGCTGGCATTCAGTTTGTCTCTCCGATTGAAGACTTTCCGCTCGAGAAGTGGGACGCGATCATTGGCCTGGATCTCAACGCGCCGTTCTACGCCATCAAAGCCGTGATGCGCGGCATGAAAGAGCGCCGCTATGGTCGGATCATCAATATCGCCTCCGCGCATGGTTTGGTGGCGAGCCCCTTCAAAAGCGCCTATGTCGCCGCCAAGCACGGGCTGTTGGGTTTGACCAAAACGGTTGCTCTGGAAGGCGCGACGTTCAATGTCCGCTGCAACGCGATCTGCCCTGGCTATGTGCTCACCCCTCTGGTTGAAGCCCAGATACCCGACACCATGAAGGCCCGCGGCATGACCCGCGAGCAGGTGATCCATGACGTCCTGCTCGCCGCCCAGCCGACCAAGGAGTTCGTCCGCTCCGATGACATCGCGGAGTTCTGCCGGTTCCTGTGCGGCGAGGCTGCCAACCAGATCAACGGCGCGGCGCTCAGCATCGATGGCGGCTGGACGATAACGTAAGGCGGCGCCTGAGCGATCCTTTTAACGCAGCGCTAACCGCGCGCAGCGATGCTGAGAGCTCTGACCTGGAGCCTCCCATGCGCGCGCCCCTTTTGCTTGCCGCTGTTGCCGCCGCCGCCTCGACCAGCGGTTGCGTGTCCATGGCGGTCGCAGGCGCGGCCGGCGTTGGCATGTTTGCCGCGCAGGAGCGCACGATCGGCCAAGGCATCGATGACGCCGCCGCCTATACCGAGTTGAAAGCGCGACTGTTGCGCATCGACAGCGCGGCGTTTTCGCGCGTCAATGTAGAAGTGGCGCAGGGAAAAGCGTTGCTGTCTGGGGCTGTGCCGACCGCCGAACATCGCATCGAGGCCGAACGCATCGCCTGGACCATCCGCCAGGTTGGCGATGTCGCCAATGAACTGGAAGTGGGCCCCACGCCCGGCGTTTGGCGCAGCGCCTTGGACGAGTTGATCACCGCCCAGGTTCGTGCCCGCATCCTCGCCGATCCTGGCGTGCGCGGTATTGATTTTAATATCGAAACCAACAAGGGCACCGTCTATCTGATGGGCTTAGCGCGCGACCAGGCGCAACTTGTCCGCGCCGCCGAGATCGCCAGCTATACCCGCGGAGTGAAAAAGGTCGTGTCCTATGTCGAGGTGCGCAAACCCGCCCCAAAGGCAGCGACCATCGCCCAGGCCGAACCCGCCGCCATCGAAATGGCCCAACCGCAGCAAGGCAATTGATCGACGCATCGGAATCGTCTGACGATTTTTGAGTTGCGCTGACGCAGACCAGCGGCCGCAATAAATGCCAAAGTTATCCACACGAACGTGGGCTTTGGTCCTCTGCGGCAGTAAATGTTCTTTTTTTGTCTGCAAATGTTGGCTTTATGTATCTCATCTATCCATCCTGTAGATGGTCGGAGTGCGCCGATGAGCGCCGATATCGCATCTGTCGCCTTTGTCGGGATTGAGGCGCTGATCGATGATGTGCAGGCGCAAATCGCCAACGGCGCAGCCGGTTTTTCTGGCGTGGGCCTGGCCGATTAAGCGGCTGCCGAAAGCCGGGAGCGGGTCCGCGCTGCGTTCACTTCGATCGGCTTTGCGCTGCCGCCCGGCCGGGTGATCGCCCGTTTGGTTCCGGCCGATCTGCCCAAAGACGGCGCCCCTTTCGATCTGCCGATCGCTTTGGCGCTTATGGCCGCCATTGGCGCAGTGCCGCAAGACGCACTGGAGGACGGCACTGCGTTTGGAGAGCAGACGCTAGATGGGGCGCCGGCCGCCACCGCCGTGGTTCTTCCCGCCGCCATGGCCGCGCAAGGCGCCAGTTTGTGCTTCAACCGCCGGGCTGCCTTCGGCGCGGAAGCGGCCTGGGCCGATTGCCGCGCGCTTGCCGCGCCAGGTCTGATCGCGCCGGTCAATCCTTTACCCCAACGTCCCGGCCTTGGCCGCGCCGCAGCGCGACCGCCTGATAGCGCCCCCGCCGGCTTGGACACGGCCAATGTCCACGGCCAAGAGATCGCCAAACGCGCCGTCGAGATCGCCGCTGGCGGGCAATATCTTCTGCTCGTCGGCCAGCCGTGCTCGGGCAAGTCGATGCTGGCTTCACGCGTGCCAAGCCTGTTGCCGCCGCTGGCTCCCGATAAATTGCTCGAACTGTCGATGGTGATGAGCGTCGCCGGCTTGTTGGAGCGCGGCCCTCTCACCCGCACGCAGCCGTTTCGCGCGCCGCATCATTCCGTCATCATGGCCGCTTTGGTCGGCGGCGGCTTGCGCGCCCGGCCGGGGGAGGCATCGCTGGCCCATCACGGGGTTCTGTTTCTCGAAGAGCGGCCGGAATTTGCGCCGCCGGCGCTCGACGTCCTGCGCCAGCCTTTGGAAACCGGCCAGATCATCATGGCGCGGGCCAATGATCACATCACCGATCTCGTGCGCTTTCTGCTGGTCGCGGCGATGAACCCATGTCGCTGCGGTGGTGGTTTGTAGAGTTGTTGGTTGGGGGTTGTGTTGTGCTGCGGATTATCAGGGCCGGCTGTCGGGCTCGTTGATCGACCGCATCGATCTCCAACCTGATGTGCCGGCCGTCACCGCCGCACAGATGACCCTGCTGGCGTCTGGCGAAACCGGCGCGATGATCGCCACTCGCGTCGCCCACGCCCGCGCCGGCTAGGCGGATCTTGGCGCCGGCTTGAACGCTGTCTGCGCCGCCACCGCCTTGAACGCCGCCGCCGCGCCCAATGCCGCGGGCCGCGATCTCCTGGCGCGCGCTGCCCAAAACCTCAATCTCAGCGCCCGCGGCTATCCGCGCACGCTGCGCGTGGCGCGCACCATCGCTGATCTGGACGCCGCCGACGGCGTTGCGCGCCGCCATATCGCAGAGGCTTTGAGTTTTCGCCGGCAATGGGCGGGGGCATGGCCGGCTTTGCCCGCGTCGCCGGCCGCGCGCGCCAAAGTCGCCGATGTGGTAAGCCCTGATTAACCGGACTGGTGTGTCTCAAGCGGGTGACTGAATCTCCCGCCCCTGCAACAGCCAACCCCGCCGCCGAAGATTTCGCCGAGCGCAGCGCGCCGGGGGGCCGCGTCGCCTGGGCGCTCGACGCCGCCCCGCGTTCGGCCGTGGCGGACGGCTTCGAGGCCTTGCCCGATCCCACCGTTCTGCTCAGCGCAGACGGAGAGCCCTTGGCCGCCAATGCCGCTTTCCGGGCAGTGTTTCGCCAGGCCGTCTCTGCGCGCCGTCCGCCTTGGGGCCGGGTCGAGCTGCCCGCCTTCGTCGCTGGCCGGCGGGTTTTTGACGCGCCCTCTCCCGATGGCCGGCGCTGGGAATGGGCCGAGAGCCAATTGCCCGACGGCCGCCGCGTCGCCAGCGCCCGCGATGTCAGCGAACGGGTGCGCGCGGCCGAAGAAACCACCCGGGCCAAGACCCTGTTATTTGCCACGCTGACCCATGAATTGCGCACCCCGCTCAATGGTGTGATCGGGATGGCCGGTTTGTTGGCGCGCTCTGAACTCGACCTCGCACAGCGCGATTGGGTCAGCGCTATCGCCCGCTCTGGCGACCATCTGCTCGATCTCATCACCGACATTCTGGATTACTCCCGCTTGGAAGCCGGTCGGATCGAACTCGATCAGGTCGTGTTTGATCCCGAAGATCAGATGCAATCAGTGGCCGAGCTGCTCAGCCCCAAGGCCCACGCCAAAGGTGTATCGATCGCCGTGCTGATTGACCCCTCTATCCCTGGCGCGGTGCGCGGCGACGACGGCCGATTGCGCCAGATCCTGTTCAACCTTGCCGGCAATGCCGTGAAATTCACCGAACAGGGCGGCGTCACTTTGGAGATCGCACCCGGCCGCGCCCGCAGCGATGGCCGCACGGGCTTGCGCTTCACGGTGCGCGACACCGGCCCCGGCATCGCGCGGGAAAAGCAGGCGCTGATCTTTGAAGACTTCGCCCAGGCCGACGCCTCGACCGCACGCCGCTATGGCGGGGCGGGGCTCGGGCTTGCCATCGTCAAGCGTCTGGCCGCGGCCCTGGGTGGCGAGGTTGGTCTTGAAAGCCAGCTCGGCCTCGGCTCGGCGTTCTGGGCGGATCTGCCGTTTGAGCGGACGGCTGCGCCCACGCGTGCGCCGTTGGCGCGCCTGGATGGGCTGTGCGTTGCCGTGGAGGGCGCGCCGCTGGCCTTGCGCGATACGCTGCGCACGACCTTGACCCAACTTGGCGCGCGCGCGTCCAAATCGGGCGAGCGACCCGACGTGCTGATTGTTCCGGCCCATCTGGCCGCCGGCCGGCTGGCCGACGCCGGCGCAGTTTTGGCGCTCGCCGCCCAGGAGGACCGCGCCAGCCTGGACGCGGCCCGCGACGCCGGGGTCGAGCACTATGTCATCGCGCCGGTGAGGCGGCGGGCTTTGGCGGAACGGGTCGCACGCGCGGCTGGGCGCACCGTCGCCAGCGCCTGCCGCTACGAAGCCGCATCCCTCGACGCCCGCGAAGCCGCCCCTCGCGATCTCGGCTTGACGCTGTTATTGGCGGAGGACAATCCGATCAATGCCTTGCTGGCGCGCACGCTGTTGACCCGCGCCGGTTGCGCGGTAACCGTTGTGAGCGACGGCGAACAGGCGGTGGCGGCGGCAAGCAAGGGCGGCTTTGACGCCATCCTGCTTGATCTGCGGATGCCGCTGCTCGATGGGTTGGGCGCAGCCCGGCGAATCCGCGCCCTGAAGGACAAAGCCCGAGCCGGCGTGCCTTTAATTGCCGTCACCGCCGACGCCAGCGATGCCGACCGCGCCGCCGCCTTTGGCGCCGGTATGGACGAGTTCATCACCAAGCCGATCCAGCCGACGCAGTTGGAAACTGTCTTGGCCCAATTGTCGCAACGGCCAAAGCCGGCCAGTTTGGGTTAAGCTATTGGCTCTCCCCGGGGACCCCGCCATGACCGACGCAGTTCTAACCGCCGCCGACCCCGCCGCCAAACCTAACCAGCGCTTGTTGTGGATCATGACCGCCCTGGGCTTTGCGTCGGGCATGCCGTTTGCGCTGATCGTCGGTTCGCTGGGGGCGTGGCTAGCCAATGCGGGACTTGGTTTCGGCGCCATCGGCACGCTGAGTTGGATCGCGCTGTTCTATGCGTTCAAGTTCCTGTGGGCGCCGATGTTCGATTGGCTGGCGCCGCCGTTTTTGAATTCCATGGGTCGGCGGCGCGGCTGGATGGTGCTGTGCCAGGTGCTGATCGTGGCCTGCCTGTTCGGCATCGTGTTCATCGATCCGCGCCAGAACATTGCGCTGTTTGCGGGCCTGGCCGCGGCGGCGGCGTTTGCGTCGGCCAGCCAGGATATCGTCATCGACGCCTGGCGGATCGAGACCGCCGACGAGGCGACCAAGATCGACTATATGTCGACGCGCTATCAGCTCGGCTATCGCCTGGCCGCCATTCTGGGCGGGGCGGTGGCGCTGCTGCTGGCCGATCTGTGGCGCACCGCGGGCGATGCGGCGGCCGGTTGGCCACAGGTCTATGGCTGGATGGCTGCGATGATGGGCTTGTGCATCTTCGCTACGATCGTCGCGCCCGAACCGTTGCTGCAGCCGCGCGCCGCTGCGCCCGCCGGCCAGGACGATCCGGCCGCGCGCGAGTTGCGCGCGCGCGCCGTGCTGCCGGTGGCGATCGGCTGGGCGGGATCGGGGGTGGCCATCATCGGCTTCATGATCTACTCGCTGACCTCAACAGAAAAGGTCAGCGCGGCGGCGTTCCGGGATGCGGCGACGCCATGGATTTTGCTGGTCACGGTCGGTGCGCCGCTGGCGGTGTCGTTCTGGCTCGCCGGGCGCCCGCAGGCGCTGGTTTCGCCACCGCAATCGAAAGCCTTCACCGACATTCTGTTCGCGCGCGTGCTTGCCCCGCTGACCGATATCGTCAAGCGCTATTGGGTGTGGGCGATCCCGGTTCTGCTGCTGGCGATGACCTATCGCATCGCCGATTCAATCTGGGGCTCGTTTGCCAATCCGTTCTATATTTCGATCCTGCAGCACTCCAATTCCGATGTGGCGGTGGCGTCCAAGATGGTCGGCGTGTTTGCCACCATGGCCGGCATTGCGTTGGGCGGGGCCGCACTGGCTTTGATCGGGCGGATGCCGGCCTTGATCGTGGGCGCGCTGCTCGCGTCGGCAACCAATTTGCTCTACGCAGACCTTGCCCATGGCGGAGCAATGATCCAGGGCTTTTTGACATCGAGCGGGCTGGGCGGGGTTTTGGCTGGCGCCTTGGATGGCTTTGTCGGTTCAGTCCAGGCCAGTGGGGCAACGATCTTCAAGGATGTTGCGCTCGGCGATCCGCTGACCCGTTTGACCGCCGTGATCACGGCTGAAAATCTCGCCGGCGGCTTTGCCAGCGCGGTGCATATTGCCTGGCTGAGTTCGATCGTGAACCGCGATTATGCGGCTGTGCAATATGCGCTGTTGTCGTCATTGGCCATGTTGGTCGGGGTGATTTTTCGGCCGCGGATCGGGGCCTATGTCGATGAAGTGAAGGACGCCGGCCTTGCCGCCCAGGCCGATCGCTTTGCAGATGTGTTTGTGTTTGCGATGTGGATTGGGCTGGTTGCGGTGGCTCTGTGTTTTGTCGAGCTTTACCGCCATCGGCTTACGAAAAAAGCGGCGGGGATTGGCGCGCAGACAAGCTGATCCAGGTGGCGCGAGATCATTGGCCAGGACGGGGCCGATCCTGATAGCAAGCGCCGATGACGACATCCAATCTTCGTCCATTGGCTCTTGTTACAGGCGCCTCGGCCGGCATCGGCAAGGCTTTTGCTGAGACGCTGGCCGCGCAAGGTTATGACGTGGCGCTGGTCGCGCGCCGACGCGATCGCTTGCAGGCTTTGGCGACAACGCTGGAACATGACCATGGCGTTTCCGCGCTGGTGATCGTTGCTGATCTCAGCACGCCCAATGCGCATGAAGCGATCCTGGCCGCGCTGGGCGGGCGCGGAGTTGATGTGCTGATCAACAATGCCGGCTATTCGCTGCCGAAAACTTTCCTCGCCTATCCGTGGGCCCAGCAGCGCGATGTCGTCATGACCTTGGTGATGGCGGTGATCGGGCTGACCCATGGCGTGCTGCCCGGCATGATCGCGCGCGAGCGCGGGCGGATCATCACCATCGGCTCGATGGCGGGGTTTTCGCCGGGTGCGGCGGGCCACACGCTCTATCCGGCGGCCAAGAACTTCGTGCTGAAATTCTCCCAATCGCTGGACGCCGAGGTGCGCGCCAAAGGGATCATGGTGAGCTGCGTGGCGCCCGGTTTCGTCGCCACCGAATTCCAAGCCGCCAATGGCATGGAGGCGCAGATGGAGCGTGGCGTGCCCAAGGCGCTGATCCAAAGCCCTGAGCGCCTCGCGGCAACGGCGCTGCGCGAAAATGCCTATGGCCGTGTCATCATCACGCCAGATATCGTGTCTACACTCGCCAGCTTCTTGATGCGCTATCTGCCGGACTGGATCGTCATTCCCATGGTCCGGGGCGGGGCAGAGAAATTTCGCGTACCTGAGTGAACTGGGGGGGCTGGGGCCATGACCAACGAACGCACATACTATTGTTCCGAGTCTAACGCTTGGTTCCCGCCAACGCTGTCCGCAAGCGCGTTTCGGGCGCGGTTGGTTTTGTCGAGGATGACGGATGCGTATTTGGTCCAGACGAAGGGTTTGGGCGCTTTGTTGTGTTCGGCGAGATAGGTTTCAATCGCAACCTCAAGCGCGGCCACGCTGGTGAAGACGCCGCGGCGGATGCGCTCGCGGGTGATCTCGGCAAAGAAGCGTTCGACCAGATTGAGCCAGGATGCGCTGGTCGGCGTGAAGGGCATATGAAAGCGCGGATGCTTGGCGAGCCACGCTTTCACGGCGGGCGTTTTGTGGGCGCCGTAATTGTCCACGATCAGATGCAGATCAAACCGCTTATCGACTGTTGCGTCGATCGTGCGCAGGAATTTGATGAAGTCGCGCGCGCGGTGGCGCGGTTGGCATTTGCCAATCACAAGGCCGCTTTTGACATCGAGCGCGGCGAACAAAGTCGTTGTGCCGTGGCGCTTATAATCATGCGTCATGGTTTCGGCGCGGCCCTTTTTCAGCGGCAGGCCTGGCTGGGTGCGATCGAGCGCCTGGATTTGACTTTTCTCATCCACGCACAGCACCAGCGCGCGATCCGGTGGGTTGAGATAGAGCCCGACAATGTCTTCCACTTTCTCGGAAAGCAACGGATCGTTCGACAGTTTGAAGCTGCGCGTCTGATGCGGCTTCAAGCCGGCCTAGGCCCAGATGCGGCCAACGCTCGACGCGCTGATTCCGACAGCGCGCGCCATGCTTTCGCGGCTCCAATGCGTTGCCGCTGTGGGCTTCTGGCACGCCGTCTTGGTCAACACCGCGCGCTTGATCGCGTCCGCCAGCGGCGGTTTGCGCGACGCCCGGGTCTTGTCGCGCGCGAGACCTTCCACGCCCTCGTCGAGATAACGATCCTGCCAACGCCAGACACGCGGCTTTGATTTACCACTCAGCCGCATGATCGAGTTTGGGCCGAACCCATCGGCCGTCGCCAAAAAAATCTTCGCCCGCCAAATCAGCTTCGCCGGCGTGTTTCGATCCTGCACCCAAGCCTCAAGCTCGGCGCGGGCGGATCGGCTGACATACAAACAATTGTTGTCGCGTCTCACCGGCGAAGCATCGCACAATCGCAGGCGATTGGGAATCAAGTGTTAGGCGTGGAACACTATGATGTCATCATTGTCGGCTCCGGCGCGGGCGGCGCCACAATCGCAAATGAATTGGCCGCTACCGGCAAGAAGATCCTTATCCTGGGGCGCGGCGAACATTTGCCGCGGGCGCGTCAGAACTGGCACGCCAAGTCGGTTTTCGTCGAGCGGAGATATCGCACCGACGAAAAGTGGTACGACAAGAACGGCAAGCCATTTCATCCCAACACGCATTATTGTGTCGGCGGCAACACAACCTTCTATTGCGGCGCGCTGTTTCGCCTTCGACCGGGCGATTTCCTGGAGCAGCAGCATCATGGCGGCGGCGTTTCGCCGGCCTGGCCAATCCAATATGAGGATTTGGCGCCCTATTGTCTGAAGGCTGAAAAGCTGTGGAAGGTGCATGGCTTGCGCGGCGCCGACCCAACCGAGCCGAAGGGCGTGCCGGACTATTTCTTCCCGGCATTGACCCACGATCCCAGCATCGCCAATCTCGAAGCGCATTTCCGCAAGCTCGGCTGGCGTGCGTTTCCCATCCCACTCGGTGTTGACCGCGATGAGAGCGATCTGGTGCAGTCCAACTGCATCCGTTGCCTGACTTGCGGCGGCTATCCTTGTCTGGTGCGCGCCAAATCCGACGCCCGCACCACCGCGCTGGATCCGATCCTGCGCCGGTCCAACATCACGCTGCTGACTGGCCGGCGCGTGTTCAAGCTGGAAACCGATCCGCAAGGCAAAAGCGTTCGCCGGGTGATGGCGGCTTTGCGCGATGGCTCCTGGGAAGATTACACCGCCGATATCGTCGCGCTCGCCGCCGGTGCGGTGAACAGCGCAGCGATCTTGCTAGCGTCCGACAATCCCAGCCACCTTGGCGGGCTGGCCAATGGCTCCGATCAGGTGGGCCGCAATTACATGTTCCACACCTTGTCGGCGGTGGTGTCGGCACCCCTCGACAAGGCGGAGGCGGATTTCCCAAAAACGCTTGCTGTCAATGACTTCTACTGGCGCGACCCGACCGGCGGGTTTGACTATCCGATAGGCCATATCCAGTTGCTGGAGCATATGGAAGGCCATGTGCTGGAAGGCCAAATCAAGGAAGAGGGCGTCGCTGGCGATCTTATTCCCAATTTCATCGCCGACGCCGCCGCCGATCGTATGCTGGCGTTTTTGTGCATCAGCGAAGGTCTCCCGGCGCCAGGCAATCGCGTGCGTCTGGATGGCGAGCGCATCCGTCTGGAATACACGCCCGGCGACACCGAGGGCCATAAGCGCCTGGTGAAAATACTCGACTGGGCGATGGACCGTTTCGACGATGGCGGCCGCGCCGTCACCCGTCACCATTTCCAATTCACCAAGCTGTTGCCGCTTTATGGCGTGGCTCATATGTGCGGCACGGCGCGGTTGGGTTCAGATCCACGCACGAGCGTGCTGGACCGCAATTGCAAGGCCTGGGAGCTCAACAATCTCTATGTCGCCGATGCGAGCTTTTTCCCGTCATCGTCCGCCGTCAATCCAACCTTGACGATCGTTGCCAACGCCATGCGCGTGGCCGATCATCTCAAAGAACGTCTTGGCGTCCGCGATCCGAGCGAGGTCCAAATCGCAAGGGAGGTCGAGACGGCGATGGCGGTGATGGCGATCGAGCCGGAGATCAGTCCGGCCCAGGTCCAAGAGGCCGGCCAAAAACGCCGCGGCTTTTCGATCTGGCCATTCGGGCGCTGGCATCCCGGCGCAAAGAGATGCAGCCGATTGAACGGGGCGAGGGCGCTCGCCTTCCACGCGCTCCTCGCTGCGCCCTTCCTTTCCGCCCCAACGCTCCCCATACTGAACCGGAGAGCAGGAGCGACACATGGCGGATGGTGGGTTTGGCGGTTTGGCGCTGGATTGGGCGGATGCGGAGCAGAAATTGGCCGCAGCCGCCCACGGTGCGGACGATGCGGAGCTGTTTGTCGAAGACACCCGCTCGGAAAGCTTCTCCTGGGATGATGGCCGGCTGAAAAGCGCCTCTTTTGACGCGATCCAGGGCTTTGGCCTGCGTGTGGTGCAGGGCGAAACCGCCGGCTATGGCCAGGCGAGCCGCCTGGACCCCGAAGCGATTGGCGATGCTGCGGAGGCCGCGGCGCTCGCCAAACGCGGCCATGCCGCAACGCTTTCCGAGGCGCCGGCCCGCACCAATCGCAAGCTCTATCAGGACATCGATCCGCTTGCGGCGCCGGCGTTCACCGACAAAACCGCGCTTCTCGGCGAGATTGACGCCTATTTGCGCGCCAAAGACCCCGCCGTGGTTCAGGTGTCGGCCTCGCTCGCCGGCTCGCGCCGGGCGGTGAGCATTCTGCGCCCCGACGGCCAGCGCTTTGACGACAATCGCCCGCTGGTGCGGATCAATGTCGGCGTTGTTGTGGAGCGCGACGGGCGGCGCGAAAGTGGCTCAGCCGGCGCCGGCGGACGCGAAGGCTTTGAGGTGTTCATCAAACCGGAGCGCTGGAAGGCTTTGGCGGACGAGGCGCTGCGCATCGCGCTGGTGAATCTCGACGCGATCCCGGCGCCGGCCGGGGAGATGGATGTTGTTCTCGGACCGGGGTGGCCCGGCGTGCTGCTGCATGAGGCTGTCGGTCATGGCCTGGAGGGCGACTTCAACCGCAAAGGCACAAGCGCGTTTTCCGGCCGCATCGGCGAGCAGGTGGCCGCTCCCGGCGTCACCGTCGTCGATGACGGCACATTCCAGGACCGTCGCGGCTCACTTACCATTGACGATGAAGGAACGCCGACCGGGCGCACCGTGCTGATCGAAGACGGCATCCTGAAAGGTTATCTGCAGGACCGGATGAATGCGCGGCTGATGGGCGTGGCGCCCACCGGCAATGGCCGGCGCGAATCCTACGCCCACCGGCCCATGCCGAGGATGACCAACACCTTCATGACCGCCGGCGACAAAGAACCGGCCGAGATTTTGCGCGCCCTAAAACGCGGCGTCTATGCGGTGAATTTCGGCGGCGGCAATGTCGATATCACCAGCGGCAAATTCGTGTTCCAATGCACTGAAGCCTATCTCGTCGAAGACGGCCAGATCAAAGCCCCAATCAAAGGCGCCACCTTGATCGGCGACGGCGCCACCGCGCTGACCCGGATCAGTATGATCGGCAACGATCTGAAGCTCGACGAAGGTGTCGGCACCTGTGGCAAAGCCGGTCAAAGCGTGCCAGTCGGCGTCGGCCAGCCGACGCTTTACATCTCGGGCTTGACGGTGGGCGGGGCGGGGTAATCGCGTATGTCCGCGCCCACGCTCACCACCTCCCGCCTGACCCTTCGCGCCCATCGAGAAAGCGACTTTGAAGACCTCTACGCGATGTGGGCCGATCCGGATGTGACGCGGTTCGTTGGCGGCAAGCCGTCGTCGCGGGAGGATTCGTGGTCGCGGTTGTTGCGCTACGGCGGGCAGTGGGCGATAGTCGGATACGGCTTTTGGGCGGTAACGCGCACCGGCGAGGATCGGCTGATCGGCGATGTCGGGGTGATGAAAACGCAGCGCGCAATGGAGCCGGCTTTGACGGCGCCAGAAACTGGCTGGTGCTTGGCGCCGGCCGCCCACGGCCAGGGTTTGGCGCTGGAAGCGATGCGGGCGGCGCTCAGTTGGGCGGATGGGCAGATCGGGCCGGCTACGCAATGCATCATTGATCCAGCCAATGCGGCCTCCATCCGGGTTGCCGAAAAACTCGGCTATCGGCGCACGCATCAGGCGCACTATCACGGCGCCGCGATTGATGTGTGGGGGCGCGGCGTCTGACAGGCTGGGGCCGTCATGCGGAACTGGTGAAGCCTGGGTCACCGTTGATTCGATTAGGTAATCGGCCACGCCGATCGAGCCGAGCCGGTGCGGGCTTATTGCACCGGGATGTTGTTGCCCTTGGAGCGCAAGCGTGTGGAGCCGATGGCGGCGGCGACCGCGCCGGCCCAGGTCTCAGCTGTACGCGGCGGTGCAAAACTACATCACTGGGGCGGCGGTTCTTGCCGTCTGCGGGCGGAGTAAAAATGCTTCGCGATTAATCCTTTCGGCCGTTTTGGCGTGCCGAGGGGCCGGAGATGTACAAGGTGGTAAGCGACGAGGTCGTGCGCCGCGCCGTGTTTGTGGAGGGGCTGTCGGATCGAGAGGCGGCCGAGCGGTTCGACAAGGATCCGCGCACCATTAAGAAGATGTGCACGTATTCGGCGCCGCCCGGCTATCGGCGTGCAAAGCCGCCGGCTCGGCCAAAGCTGGACCCGTTCCTGGGCCTCATCGATCAAATTCTGGCCAGCGATCTGCATGCGCCGGTCAAGCAGCGCCATACCTGCAAGCGCATTTTCGAGCGCTTGCGGGATGAGCACGGATATGCCGGTGGCGCGACAGTCGTGAAAGACTATGTGCGCGGCGCGAAGATCACGGCGCGCGAGATGTTCGTGCCGTTGGCGCATCCTGCGGGGCATGCGCAAGTCGATTTCGGCGAGGCCGTGGCTGTGGTCGACGGCGTGCGCCAGAAGATCCACTTTTCTGTAGAAGTATCTATTTGATCTGACACTCGCTCCCGGCGTGGCGGGTGTCCGCCGGGTCGAAAGTGTCAGACGCAACCGTTCATGCGGCTTGGCCTGGGTTGTGTTTTTCGCGCGCGAGCAGCGCGCAATCAAGGAATGTCTGCAGCGGGGTTTTGCCGAAGCACCAT
>JBEIHY010000027.1:0-41262 GCA_040381035.1 Hyphomonadaceae bacterium | reverse complement strand
GGCCGTCGCGGGGGCGGCTTGCGCCGCCGCTGCGGCCGGCGCGGGCGCGGCGCCAATTGCGCCATTGTCAAGGCGGGCTTCGAGTTCTTTGATTTTGGTCAGGGCCGCCGCTAGGGCCGCGCCATGGCGGGTGGTGCGCGTGAACGCCACGACGCCCAACACCAGCGCCGTGACGCCGCCGCCAAGGGCAGCGGCTGCAAACAGCAGAACGAGCAGAACTTCCACAGGCGCACGCTCCGCCGGCCAATCCGATCCGGCAGGTGAAGCGAGGATCATGCCGGGCGCGCAACATTGCGTGGCGGCTGGCGAAGCTCAAGCGGCAATCCGGGCTTTGGCAAGGCCCGCCAGAGCGTTCCAGCTAAAAACCCTGCATTGCGTGGGGGCCAAGAGGCTTGTGGGCGGCCCCCGGCTCACCATATCAGCGCAGAACCATGGCGTTGCCCGCGCGGCGCGCCGTCAAAACCTTTGGGGCGCATCGCCAGGACGCCGTGAACGGGTCCGATCATGGCGCGGCGCCGCCGCAGCACGGGGCGTAAGAGATATGAGCAAAGTCATCGGCATTGACCTCGGAACCACAAATTCCTGCGTGGCCGTCATGGAGGGGTCGAGCTGGAAGGTCATTCCAAACAGCGAAGGCGCCAACACCACCCCTTCCGTAGTGGCGTTCGCCGACAGCGGCGAGCGGCTGATCGGGATGCCAGCCGTGCGCCAGGCGACGATGAACTCCGAGCACACGCTGTACGCCATCAAGCGCTTGATTGGGCGCCAGTTCAACGATCCGATCGTCCAGAAGGACATCGGCATGGTGCCCTATCGGATCACCAAGGCCGCCAATGGCGACGCCTGGGTCAAGGGCCGCGACAAAGACTATGCGCCGGCGGAAGTCAGCGCCTTTGTGCTGCAAAAGATGAAGCAGACGGCTGAGGATTATCTCGGCCAGCCGGTAACCCAGGCGGTGATCACCGTGCCGGCCTATTTCAACGACGCCCAGCGCCAGGCGACGAAAGACGCCGGCCGGATCGCAGGCCTGGAAGTGCTGCGGATCATCAACGAACCGACGGCCGCGGCGCTCGCTTACGGCCTCGACAAGACCGAAAACAACAAAATCATCGCCGTCTATGACCTCGGCGGCGGCACGTTTGACGTGTCGATCCTGGAAATCGGCGATGGGGTTTTTGAAGTCCGCAGCACCAATGGCGACACGTTCCTGGGCGGCGAAGACTTCGACAATCGCATTCTGAACTACATCAATGATGAGTTCAAAAAAGAAAAAGGCGTCGATCTGAAGCAAGACAAAATGGCCTTGCAGCGCCTCAAGGAAGAAGCCGAAAAGGCCAAGAAGGAACTGTCTTCGACCACCGAATACACGGTCAATCTGCCGTTCATTTCGATGGATATGAGCACCAAACAGCCGATCCACCTCAACATGAAGCTGACCCGCGCCAAGCTGGAGGCGCTGGTGGAAGACCTCGTGTCGCGGACGCTCGATCCATGCAAGGCGGCGCTGAAGGATGCTGGCTTGAGCGCCGGGCAAATCAACGAAGTCGTGCTCGTCGGCGGCATGACGCGGATGCCGAAAATCCAGCAGGTCGTGAAGGACTTCTTCGGCCGCGAGCCGCACAAGGGCGTCAATCCTGATGAAGTCGTCGCCATTGGCGCGGCAATCCAGGCCGGCGTGTTGCAGGGCGATGTGAAAAACGTTGTTCTGCTCGATGTCACGCCGCTCTCGCTCGGCATTGAGACGCTGGGCGGTGTGTTCACTCGCCTGATTGACCGCAACACCACAATCCCGACCAAAAAGAGCCAAGTCTTCTCCACCGCAGAGGATAACCAGCAGGCGGTGACGATCCGGGTGTTTCAGGGCGAACGCGAAATGGCGGCGGACAATCGCGCGCTCGGCCAGTTCGACCTGATCGGCATCCCGACCGCGCCGCGCGGCCTGCCTCAGATTGAGGTCACGTTCGACATCGACGCCAACGGCATCGTCTCGGTTTCCGCCAAGGACAAGGCAACCAGCAAAGAGCAGTCGATGCGCATCCAGCCGTCTGGCGGCCTGTCGGAGGCTGACATCAAGCGGATGGTGAAGGACGCCGAGGAGCACGCTTCTGAAGACAAGGCCCGGCGTGAACTCGCCGAAGCCAAGAACCAGGGCGAGGCGCTGGTGCATTCGACTGAGAAGCAGCTGGCCGAGCATGGCGACAAGCTGCCGCCGGGCGACAAGCAGGCGATCGAGCAGGGGATTGCGTCGCTGCGCAGCGCACTGGAAGGCGAAAACGCCAGCGACATCGCCGCCAAGACGCAAGCCTTGGTGCAGGTGTCAATGAAGATCGGCGAAGCGATGTACGGCCAACCCGGCGCGGCCGGCGGCGCAACCGGCGATGCCGGCACGGGCGAGGCGGGTCGCGAAGACGGCGTGGTTGACGCCGAATTCGAGGAAGTCGACGGTCAAAGCAAGAAGAGCGCCTAGAGCGCATGGCGGGGCAGAAATGCCCCGCTTTTTCCCGACTGCATGTTGCACGGGGCCGGGTGATCCATGGCGAAAGAACGCGATTACTACGACATTCTCGGCGTCGCCCGCACCGCCGACATTGACGCGCTGAAAGCGGGGTTCCGCAAACTCGCAAAGCAATATCACCCCGACGCCAATCGCGACGACCCGACCGCGGAAGCCAAGTTCAAGGAAATCGCGGAAGCCTATGAGGTGTTGAGCGACCCGCAAAAGCGCGCCGCTTATGATCGCTTCGGCAAGGCCGCCTTCCAAGGCGGCGGTGCGGGCGGCGGCGGCCCGTTCGGCGGTGCAGGCGCGGGCGGTTTTGGCGGCTTCTCAGACCTATTCCGCGAGTTTTTCGGCGAGGACTTGGATGATATCTTCGCCGGCGGCGGCGGCCAGCGTCGGCGCGGGCCCGAACGCGGCGCTGACCTGCGCTATGATATGGAAATCACCTTGGAGCAGGCCTTTGCCGGCGCCGACAAAGAGATCACCATCCCTTCGGCGATCATTTGTGAGCCGTGCAATGGCGTCGGCGCCGCGCCCGGCACAAGCCCGGAAACGTGCGGCGCCTGCCAAGGCCGCGGCCAAGTCATGATGGGCGAACGCGGCGGCTTCTTCCGCGTGGCGCGCACCTGCCCGGCCTGTCAGGGCCGCGGCACGGTGATCAAAAATCCCTGCAAGAGCTGCAATGGCCGCGGCGCCGTCTCCAAAGACAAGCGCCTGTCGTTCAAGATCCCCGCTGGCGTTGAAGACGGCACCCGCATCCGCCTGACCGGTGAGGGCGATATGGGCGGGCGCGGCGGCCAGCCCGGCGATCTTTATGTGTTTTTGTCCTTGAAGCCGCACGCTTTCTTTGAACGCGACGGCCAGGATCTTTATTGCCGCGCCACCGTGCCGATCGCGACCGCCGCGCTGGGCGGCAAGATTGATTTGCCCACGATTGACGGCGGCAAGGCCGAATTGCCCATCCCCGAAGGCGCCCAGACCGGCCGGCGCTTCCGCCTGCGCGGCAAAGGCATGCCCAGCATCAACAGCCGCGACCGCGGCGACCTGCATATCGAGATGGTCGTGGAAACGCCGGTCAGTCTCAACGCCAAGCAGCGCAAGCTGCTGGAAGAATTCGCCGCTGCCTGCGGCGAAGACGCCCATCCGCAGAGCCACGGTTTCTTCGACAGCGTCAAACGCTTCTTTGAGAACAAGGGCGAGCAGCCGGGCCGTTGATTTGATTTGCGATCACGGGCTGGTGATCTCACGCGGGCGCGGTTAAGCCCTGGCGGGCATGACTGATTTTGCTTCCTTGGCGCTTGCCAATCTGACCGCCCCGGCGGTGTTGTTCTTCGGCCTTGGCGCGGCGGCCGGTTTTGCCCGTTCCGACCTGTCGATCCCCGAGGCGGTCACCAAGGGCCTGTCGATCTATCTGTTGCTGGCGATCGGCTTCAAGGGCGGCGTGGCTGCGCAGCGCGAAGGCTTAAGCCCGGATTTCCTCGAAGCCCTGGGCCTTGGCCTGGTGCTGTCGGCAGGGATGCCGTTCATCGCCTTTGCCATAGCGCGCCTGGGCGCGCCGAAGCTGGACCGCACGACGCTGGCGGGCTTAGCGGCCCATTATGGCTCGATCTCGATTGTCACTTTCGTGGCGGCGATGGATTTCGCCAAGCTCGCGGGACTTAAGCCAGGCGATTATCTCGCCGCGGTCGCGGCCGCGATGGAGACGCCAGGGATCATTGCCGCGCTGATGCTGGCCGGGTCAAAGTCCGCGATCGACACCCGCGGCGGCCACAGCCAAGGCGAGCTCTTGCGCGAAGTGCTGTTGAACGGCTCAATCGTCGTGCTGGTTGGCGCGTTTGCGATTGGGTTGGTCAGCGGGCAGGCCGGGATGAAGCGGCTTGATCTGTTTGTGAACGGGTTGTTCGCCGGGGTCTTGTGTTTGTTTCTTTTGGAGATGGGGCTGGTTGCGTCGCGCCGGCTGCAGGGCAATAATCGGTTGACCGTGTCGCTGGTGCTGGCCGGCTTGGCGATTCCGCTGATCGGGGCGGGGCTGGCCTTGGCCGGGGCGGCGGCGCTCGGTATGGCCGCGCCGGATGGCGCCATTCTCATGACGCTGGCGGCGTCGGCGTCTTATATCGCGGCGCCCGCAGCGGTGCGGATCGCCCTGCCGGAAGCCGATCCCGGCGTCTATTTGCCGCTGGCGATCGGGGTGACTTTCCCGTTCAATATCGCATTGGGCATTCCGCTCTACGCCGCGGCCGCGCAGGCCGTCCTTGCCGGATAGCGCCATGCAAACCCACCGCCGCCGGCGCTTGGAAATCATCATCGAAGCGCCAATCCTGAAACGTGTCGAAGCGTTGCTCGACGCTTGCGGCGTGCATGTGTTCACCGTGCTCGAGGCGCGCGAAGGCCGCGGCCTGTCGGGCCGGTGGGACGATCAGAGCCTGGCGGTCGGCATGGACCAGCGGGTTGTGATTGCCGTCACCACGGAAGAAGTGGCCGAAAAGGTGTTGGCCGGCATGGCCGAGATTTTCCTGCGCTATCCGGGCGTGATTTACGCCAGCGATGTGGATGTGCTGCGGGCCGAGCGGTTTTGACCGGGCCGTCCACATATGGATCCTGGGCTCGGCGCAACGCGCCGCCCCAGGAGGACGGCTTCTCGGCTCAGTCAGGCCCTGCATCCAAGCGGCCACCGCGCGGCATCTCACAATCAAACAGGAGGGAGAGATGCTCCAGGTGACACAGCGCGAAGCGCCAATCCAGCGCATCAACGACGCCGAAGTGGTGCGCATGGCTTCGCTTGTTTTGCGCGATCCGCGCGCCTGGGCCGCCGCCGGGGCGCTCGATCCCAACGGCTTAATCGGTCGCCAAGTGCGGGCGCGCGCCGTGGCTTTGCTGGCCGAAACACTGGAAACCATATGAGCACAGCGGGCCTTCGCCTGCTGCCGGGCCGGTTGGATCGCGCCGCCCAGATCGCGCTTTTGGCCGAAATGCGCGCGGTGATCGCGGCCGCGCCGTTGTTCACGCCACGCATGCCGCGCAACGGCGCCGCCATGAGCGTTCGGATGACAAATTGCGGGGTGTTGGGCTGGCTCACCGATCAGCGCCAGGGCTATCGCTATGAACCCGCCCATCCCGAAACAGGCCAGCCCTGGCCGCCGATCCCGCCAATGCTTTTGGCTCTGTGGGACGAGGTGACCGGTTATGGCGCCCCGCCGGAAGCGTGCCTGGTCAATTACTATGCCGGCGACGCCAAGATGGGCCTGCATGTCGATGCCGATGAGGAAGATCGGGTGGCGCCGGTGTTGTCGGTCTCGCTGGGCGACACCGCCTTGTTTCGCATCGGCGGCCCTAAGCGCACGGACCCGACCGTCAGCGTGCGGCTGGCGTCCGGCGATGTTTGCGCTTTAGCGGGCGCGGCGCGCGCGGCCTTTCATGGCGTTGACCGGATTGTGCCGGCAAGCTCCACGCTCTTGCCTGAGGGCGGGCGCTTCAACCTGACGCTGCGCCGGGTGACGCTGGCGGGCTGATCTGTTAGCTTTCGCGCATGAACGCGCCGCATCGCCTCAAAATGAGCAGCGCGGATGATTTCGCCTGGGAAGGCCGTCAGGAGCGCCGGCGCGAGCTGGTCGGCTGCGGCGTGCGGGTGATGGCGGGATCAAGTCGCGTTCACAATGATATCGCTTTGAACCTGCGGCAGGCCTTGAAAGAGCGATGGCAAGGCGGGTCGTGCGAGGGCTTATGTGATCGATAGCAAAGTCCGCACGAGCAAGCACCTTGATCGCGATCCCGATGTGGTCCTCGATTGCGCCGGCCCGATCCGAAAAGCGTCTTCGCCGATGACCGGCGCGGATCGCCGCTATGCGCTGCGACGGGACGCAGACCCTCGATGAACTTGACAAGCTTGCCGAGTATCGCGCGCTCCCGGCGCGCCCGGTGATCATGTTCTTCTGGCGGCGCAGCGCCCATGCCCGCGTTTGGCGGCGCGACGGCGGCGTTTGGCTCAGCACCGACAGCCGCAATGACGAAGCGAGTGTGCTGGCCCATTACGGCTTCGCGGTTCTCCTGGCGGAGCTTTATAACGGCGTGACGTGCGCGACGGCTTAAGCCGTGTCACTTTTCGCCGCGCCCATCCGCGCAAGCCGCGCGCACAATCTCCCAATCGCGGGCGCTCATCGGCTGGGGCCGGCCGGGCAAGGCGGCGGCTTCGGCTTTCTTGCGCCGGGCCGACAGGTCCGGGTGGCTGGCCAGCCATTCCGGCGGGTCGATGTCCAGCGGCCGTTTCTTGGCTTCGTCGGCCTTCTTTTCGGTTTCGACCCAGCCTTCCAGGCGGGCAAAGGCGCGGCCCAGCGCGGCCGGGTCATAGCCGGAGGCGGCCATGATCCGAATGGCGGCGTCGTCGGCGCGAGCTTCCTGGGCGCGGGAATGGCGCATCTCGCTCACCTGGCCTGACAGGATCACAGCCTGTTGCGCGAGCCCGCCGCCGCCGGCCACGATATCCAGCGCCACCGCGACCCCAATATGGCGATACAGCGCGATCAAACCGTCGCGGGCTTCGACATGGCCGATTTCATGAGCGATGACGGCGGTGAGTTCGTCTGACTTTTCCAGTGTTTCCAGAAGCCCGCGGGTAACGCGCACGCGCCCGCCCGGCAGGGCCAAAGCGTTTGGCGTTTCGACATCGACAAATTCAAACTCAATCGGGAAGGCGCTGCGGGCGTTCTGGCTCAGCCGGTCGAGCGTCGGCGCGATGGCGGTTTTGGCGGCGTCGGCGCTTGGCCCGGTGCAGGGCTTGAATACGACCTCGATCTGCTTGGCGAAATTGGCCCCCAGGGTTTTTTCGACCGCGATGGGGGTTTGCCGGGCCAGCGGTTCGGCCATCATCGGGCCGCCGATGAAAATCGCCGCCGCGATGGCGGCAGTGGCGGCGATCAGCCCGCCGACGATGATGGCCAGGCGCCGGCCGGGATGGGCGCGGGCCAGCGCCTGCGGCGCCAGCGCGCGGATCTGGTCGAGCAGGTCATTGCTGGCGACGAGGCGCATATCCGGCGCGGCGGAGAGGCCAATGCGCACATCGCGGCCGGGTTGATGGTCGATCGTCAACTGCTCATAAGGCAGAAACTTGTCGATGCCCGGCCCGATCACGCGCAGGCCCTTGGCGTCGGCCTGCACCGTCACGGCATGGGCTGCGGCGGTGTGGCCGTCAAAGTACCGTCCCGGTCGTCCTGTGGTCATCAAACCCCACCGGAAATGTCGAATGCATCGGCCATGCCTTCACCCTGGCGCGGCCCGCGGCTGGCGCTTTGCTGGATGGCGCCAAGGTCAATCGCGCCGTCCATGTCGAGCTTGCGGGCAATCCAGCGCCAGATGCGCATCTGGGCGGCGAAATAGCCAAAGCCGAGCGTGATCATCACCAACAGCGCGTTGCTCAACCATACGCCGATCAGTTCCCAGGTGGTGAGCCGCGACGACAGCGCCACCGGCCCGATCGAGATCGATTTGGTGATCTGGCGCATCATCACCGCCTCATGCCAGGCAAGCAACGGCAACAATAGAATGGCGAGGCCGAAGACCACGGCGTAGAGCAGGACAACAAAGCCAAGATCGGGCTCGGCCGGGTTCATCTGGCCGCTGCTGACGCCGTACCCAACAAAGCCAAGCACACCGACATAATAGAGCAGGCTGCCCACCCAGGCGAGGCCGAAGCTTTTCCACACCGGCTCGCTGCGCTTTTCGGGGCTGTTGTCATAGCTGAAGGCCAGGTCGCCATAGCTGGAGTTGCCCCACATGAACTGCGCGAGTTTCAGGCGCATCACCGGCGCATACCAGCCGAGCGTGATGAGCGTCAAAAGGCCATAGCCGATTGCCCGGCCCAGAAAGCCCCACGGGCTGCCGCCCTGGGCAAAGCGCACGCCGCGATGCATGGTGCGCGACAGGATGTAACGCCGCGCCAGGAACAGGGCCATGACCATCAGGGCGATCAGGAACACATAGATGACCAAAAATGCGATCGCCAGCATCGCAGGGCTGCCGGCTAGGAATTGAGCCGCGAGCAAAAGGCCAGCCACCGGCAGACCGATGGTGAAAATCGCGATGATGAAGCCGAGCAGCTTTTCAGAGCCCTTGCCGATATATTCCAGCGGCTCGCCATCGATCAGGGTTTCGCGCCACAGCTGTTGGCGGAACATGGTTCGCGCCCAAAAGCGGAACAAAGTCAGCGTCGGCAACAGCAGCAGGCTGGTCCAAAAACCAAGCCAGACGAAGTTGCCAACGCTTGATGTCTGTTCAATCTTCAATGATCGCACTTGGCTGCTCATCTCGCCCCCCCGCAAGGATCCGTGGCTTTCCCTGCGCTTGGACAATAGCACAGACCTGCGGCCGTTTGCCAACGCGGCGCCCCTTTGCCAACGCGGCGCCCCAATGATTCAGGACACTAGGGCTTGCCCAGAAAGGTCAGCGCAGCGACCGTATAGCCCTCAACGCCCGCCCGCACGGCCGGCTCCGGTTTGATGACGAACAGCGGCGAATGGTGCGGCGGGGCCTTGGCCGGGTCGTCGGTGACGGAGCCGCCATAGTTGAAAAACACCGTTGGGATCGAGCCCCATTCGGCCGCGCCATAATAGGCGAAGTCTTCCGCGCCCATGCCCTGGCGGGGGATTTTCGACATCCGATCGGCGCCGAACGCGGTGGTCAGCGCGTCGCGCAACTTGGCTGCCGACGGGGTGTCATTGACATTGGGCGGGGTTGTTTCGCGCATGGTGATGACCGGCAGCTTGTCGGTTGGGACGCCATAGGCGAGCGCCACGCCTTCCGAGATTCGTTTGATGCCAGCGATCAATTGGTTGCGCACGGCCAGATTGTCGGATCGCACGGTGAGTTCGAGCTTAGCTTCTTCCGGGATGATGTTGCGCTTGGTGCCGGCATGCACGACGCCGACGGTGATCACCGCCGGCTCCAGCGGGTCGATCGAGCGGCTGACCACGGTTTGCAGCGCCATCACGATGTTGGAGGCCACAACGATCGGATCGATCGCCTTTTGCGGCGCAGCGCCATGCCCGCCGACGCCGCGCACAGTGATGTCGACGCCGTCGCTGGAGGAATTGACGGTGCGTGCCTCGACCTTGAACTTGCCGGCCTCCAAGCCGCTGGCCACATGCCCGCCAAGCACGAAGTCTGGCTTGCCCCAGCGGGTATAGAGCCCGTCTTTCAACATTGCTGGCGCGCCGCCGAGCATTTCTTCGGCCGGCTGGAAGATCACGATCAGCGTGCCGCGCCAGTCGGCCTTGCGGGCGGCGAGGATGCGGGTGGCGCCGATCAGGCTGGTCATGTGCACGTCATGGCCGCAGGCGTGCATCACGGGCATCTCAACGCCGTCGACGCCGACTTGGCGGGCTTTGGATTCATAGGGCAGGCCGTTGCGCTCCAGGATCGGCAAGCCGTCCATATCCGCGCGCATCATCACGGTCGGCCCGGCGCCATTCTTGAGCACACCGACCACGCCGGTTCCACCAACCTTCTCTGTAATCTCCACGCCGGCAATTGAGCGCAATTCCTTGGCGATGCGGGCGGCGGTTTTGGTTTCCTTGTAAGACAGCTCCGGATTGGCGTGGAGTTGCTCAAACAGCATTTTCAGGGTGGCGTCATAGTCTTTTGCCGCCGCCGCCGAAATGCTTGTCGCCATTTGCGGCGGCTGCGCCTGCGCCGTTCCCGCCAGAACCATCATTGCCGCCGTCGCCGCCCAAAACCGCTTCATTTCGCCCTCCGTGAAGGGGCCAATTCAGCGCGTGCGGGGGGGAGATGTAAATCTGGCGTTTGTGGCCGTTTGACGCAGTGGAGCGCGGTTGGCGAGGGCGCCGCGTTTGAAGTGCCGTCGTTGGGCGCAGAGGCCGGGCGCTTATCCGGTCCGATTGGCCAGTGCGCCCTCATGTTTGCAGACGCGCCGTTGTGAACCAAAACAACGTTTTTCCAATGCCCAATGCCCAATGGCAGGCCGGCGTGACGGCGGCGGAAATCTATCTGATCGGGTTCTTCGCGCTTTCACACGGCGCGGATGACCTCGCCCGATATCTCCCTCGTCACGCCATCCTCGCCGACCCAGGCCTTGTGCTCGATGCGGTGGCGCACGAAAGATCGGATATCCATGGGGCCACCGAGACCGTGCGGACGCCTGCGTCTTCGCATGTCGGTCCATTGAACCCGAACAGTCGCTCGGGCCGCGCCACGCGAAGCCCGCTTGCACGAAGGACGCGACAGAATGGACGCCATCGCAACGACCATCGGCATCGACGTTTCCAAGGACCGTCTCGGTGTTCAGATCCGCGTTTTGGGCGCGCATTTCCATGTCGCGGAGGACGCAGAAGGGATCGCCGCAGTGATCGCGCGCCGCCAGGCGGTTGCGCCGCGTGCGACCTTGCTCAAACCCTTCAAGCTGCGCACGACGCCAAGAACCTCGCCGCGCGATTTCTGAGAAGAACGCTTCAGCGCTGCTGAAGACGCGCGATTGGCGCTCAGCGAATACTGGCGCCAGCGGCGCGGGCGTTCCTGAAGCGGCTGACCCACGCCGGCAAAGCCCACCGCCGCGGCGGGCCCAAACGCATGCCTAAAGCATGGCCGGGATCACCCGGTCGGGCGGTTTGTGGCCATCGGCGAAGGTCTTAATATTGATGATCACCTTCTCGCCCATATCGATCCGCCCCTCGATTGTGGCCGAGCCCATATGCGGCAGCAGTACGACATTGGTGAGCTTCTTCAGCTTCGGATTGATCGCCGGTTCGTTCTCGAACACATCGAGGCCCGCGCCGGCGAGTTCACCCTTTTCCAGCATCCGCGCCAGCGCGCCCTCGTCGATCACTTCGCCGCGCGCCGTGTTGACGACATAGGCATGCGGTTTCAGCAGCGCGAGCCGTCGCGACGATAGCAGGTGATAAGTCGCCGGCGTGTGCGGGCAATTGACGCTGACCACATCCATCCGGCTCAACATCTGGTCGAGGCTTTCCCAATAATTTGCCTCCAGCTCCTGCTCGATATGCAGGCTGACGCGGCGGCGATTATGGTAGTGAATTTGCATCCCGAACGCCCGCGCCCGGCGCGCCACCGCCTGGCCGATGCGGCCCATGCCAATGATGCCCAGCCGCTTGCCCCAGACGCGCCGGCCCATCATCCAGGTCGGGCTCCAGCCGTCGAACTTGTCCTGTTCGATGATCCGCACGCCTTCCACGATCCGGCGCGGTGCGGCCAGGATCAGGCACATCGTGATGTCGGCGGTGTCTTCGGTGAGCACGCCCGGCGTATTGGTGATCGTGATGCCGCGCTGCACGGCGGTGGCGACGTCGATATTGTCAACCCCAGCGCCGAACTGGGCGATCAGCTTCAGCCGATCGCCGGCGCGCGACAGCAGGCGCGCATCCAGGCGGTCCGTCACGGTCGGCACCAGCACATCGGCGCGCTGCATCGCAGCCACCATGGCTTCGGTATCCAGCGGCGTATCGTCGAGGTTGAGCTCGGCGTCGAACAATTCTTTCAGCCGCAATTCCACCGGTTCGGGCAGTTTGCGGGTAACAATGACTTTTAAATTGCGCGTTGGCATGTCGTCCGCCGCTGACGTTTCCAGGCCGACGACAAATGGGGTCGGCTGCGCGTCCTTACCAGACGCTTGCCGTTTAGGAAGCCTTAAAGGTCGCAGGCCGGCAAGCTTTGCGGGGGCGGTTAAGGCGCTTTTCATGGGTTGGGTGCATCACATTCAGGCGCCCAAGCTTGATCTGGAACCAGAAGGGTTTCGCCATGCGGTCAATCCTCCTGTCGGCCATTGCCGTCGTGTCGCTTGCCTTCGCAGCTGCAGCAAATCCGCCGCCGCCTGTGCTGAAGACCAGCGACTTTGCCAGCCTGCGCACCGCCGAAGCCAATGGCCGCCGCGGCCCCCATCCCGACCAGCCTGTGGTGTGGCGCTACCAGCAACGCGGACTGCCGGTGAAGGTGCTGGGCAAGTCGGGCGAGTTCCGTTGGATCGAGGATCCGCTGGGCGACAAGGTGTGGATGCACGCCAGCCAAATCAGCGATCGGCGCACCGTGTTCGTCCTCGGCCAAGGCAAGGATGGCGGCGATCCGGCGCCGCTGCTCGCCAAGCCGCGGGCGGAGCGCAATGTCGTTGCCCGGCTGCAGCGCGGCGTCATTGCGCGTCTGCTGCAATGCGAAAGCGGCTGGCGCAAGATCGAGCTGATCGGCGCCAAGGGCAAAGACAAACAGGGCTGGATCAAGACCGATCTGGTCTGGGGCGGACCCGATTGCGTCGGGGTTGCGCCGAAGGCCTCCTGACGGCGCACATGGACAGCCCCGCCGGCGCCATGCTAGCCGCACCCCATGACAGAACGCCCCCGCGCCTTTGATAAGGCGGCTTTGCTCGAATGCGGTCACGGCCGCTTGTTTGGCCCCGGCAACGCCCAACTTCCCTTGCCGCCGATGCTGATGGTCGATCGCATCGTTGAAGTCACGGCCGATGGCGGCGCCAGCGGCAAAGGTCGGCTGATCGCCGAATTCGATGTCAGCCCGGACAATTGGTTTTTCGGCTGCCACTTTGAAGGCGATCCGGTCATGCCCGGCTGCTTGGGCCTGGACGCGATGTGGCAGCTGGTTGGGTTCTATCTCGGCTGGCTTGGCGCGCCCGGCCGCGGCCGCGCGCTCGGCGTCGGCGAGGTGAAGTTTACCGGCCAGGTGACGCCGAATGTAAAGTTGGTGCGCTATGAAATCGACCTGAAAAAGGTGATCCTGCGCAAGCTCGTGCTCGGTGTTGCTGACGGGGTCGTGCTGGCCGATGGCCAACAGATCTATTTGGCAAAGGACCTGAAAGTTGGTCTGTTCAGTTCTGAACAGCTGGCCGCAGGAATGAACTAAGCCGACCATAACACCGCCGTGTTCGTCCGATAGGAACGCAGCTCGGCCAAAAACAGGGGAAGCGCTTGAGGCGTGTTGTCGTCACCGGAATGGGCATCGTCTCCTCGATCGGCAACGATGTGGCGGAGGTGACCGAAAGCCTGCGCAGCGGGCGTTCCGGCGTGGTCGCTGCGCCGGAATACAAACAGCTCGGCTTTCGCTGCCAGGTCCATGCGCCGCCAATGCTGGCGTGGGAAGAAGCGGTGGATCGCCGCGCCGCGCGGTTCCTCGCCCAAGGCACGGGGTGGTGCCATGTCGCGATGGAGCAGGCGATCGCCGATGCCGGCTTGAGCGCTGAAGAGATCAACGATCCGCGCATCGGCATCATTGTCGGCGAAGGCGGGCCTTCGACGCGCGCGATCGTGCAGGCCGCGCAGATCACGCAGGAAAAGGGCCCCAAGCGGGTTGGCCCGTTCGCGGTGCCGAAGGCGATGTGCTCAGGGCCTTCCGCCACGCTCGCAACCTGGTTTAAGCTGCGCGGGGTGAATTATTCGATCAGTTCGGCCTGCGCCACCAGCGCCCATTGCATTGGCGCCGCGGCCGAACAGATCCAGTGGGGCAAACAAGATCTGGTGTTTGCCGGCGGCTGCGAAGATCTGGACTGGACGTTGTCGGTCTTGTTTGACGCGATGGGCGCGATGTCATCGGCCTTCAACGAAACCCCGGCCATCGCCTCGCGCGCTTATGACAAAAACCGCGACGGTTTCGTCATCGCTGGGGGCGCGGGGATGGTGGTGCTCGAAGACTACGAACGCGCCAAAGCCCGCGGCGCGACAATCTATGCCGAGCTGGTCGGCTATGGCGCCACCAGCGATGGGCACGACATGGTCGCGCCGAGCGGCGAGGGCGCGCAGCGCTCGATGCGGATGGCGATGGCCACTGCCGGCGGGCGCCGGATCGATTATCTCAATACGCACGGCACCGCCACGCCGATTGGCGACGTGAAGGAAATGGAAGCCGTCCGCGCCGCCTTCGGCAACGACGCGCCGATGATCTCGTCAACCAAATCGCTCACCGGCCATTCGCTCGGCGCGGCCGGCGCGCAGGAAGCCATCTATTCACTCCTGATGATGCAGCACGGCTTCGCCGCCGCCAGCGCCCATATCGACGAACTCGATCCGGCCTTTGCCGATCTGCCGATCTTGCAAAAGCGCCATGACGGGCCGGTCGATACCGCGATGAGCAACAGCTTTGGGTTCGGCGGTACAAACGCGACCTTGGTGTTTGCGAAGGTGTAAGTTTATCGCGCCGCGCAGGCCGGGCGGAAGCCAATGCCGGCGACCGCCCAGTTGGAGACAAGCTTGTAGTCCTTATCGGTGATGGTCGGCTTATAGCTGAACTTGGCAACGCCCTGCTCATCGACCACGCGGCGTTCGGTGATGGCAAACAGGCTGTCTTCGGGCACATCGGAGCATTTGTAGTTGAGATAAATCCGCTCAATGCCATAGGTCATGGTCGTTGAGCCGCCGCCTTCGACCGGGAACTCGGTGGTCATCGGCCCGCCATAGCGGACTTGCAGCACCAAGGTGGCGATCTTGGTTGTGGCGTCGAAGGTGCGGTTGTCCATGTCATAGGCGATCGAGCCGCCGCCGGACTGGTTGGCGATCGGCATCCAGCGCGGCAGCGCTTCGATATAGCGCTCCTTCAATTGCTCCGTGACTGTGGGCGCCGGCGCCGCGGCAGGGGCCGGGGCTTTGGCGGTCGGTTGGCAGGCGCAAAGCGCCATCAAAGCGGCGGCGGCAAGAAGGGCGCGCATAGGAAACTCCAGATTTGGCCTCCACTTAGGCATCTGCCCGCGGCATTTCTAGGGCTCAGCCGAGCGCGGCTTCGGCGGCTTCGCTTAGCGCCCGCATCGCCAGCCGCCAAGGGCCGGGGCCGTGGCTGATCCGCGCCACGCCAAGGCTTGCCAAGGTGGCGCGATCCGGCGTTGTCCGCATTGCCATGATGTTCAACGGCGCCGGGGCGGCGGCGGCGGCGATCGCAATCAAGGCAGCGTCGGCGAGGCCGGGCAAGAACACCCCGTCGGCGCCGGCCGCGACATAGAGCGCAGCGCGCTGCATCGCCTCGGCCAAATGCGCTTCGGAGTGCGCTTGTGGCGGATTGATGAGAAACGTGTCGATGCGGGCATTGAGGAAAGCCGTTACGCCGCTTTGGGTTGCGGCCGCGCGTGCGGCGGCCAAGCGTTCGGCCTGGGCGTCGGCGGCGCGCAAACCGGGACCGAAACTGTCCTCGATGTTGAAGCCGATGGCTCCGGCAGCGATGGCGGCGGCGATGCTGTTGGCGATGTCGGCCCGCGTTTCGCCATAGCCGCGCTCGAAATCGAGGCTGACGGGCAAATCAACCGTCGCCACGATCCGCGCCAGATTGGCGAGCGCCAGATCGAGCGGCAATTGCTCCTCGCCATCACCGAAGCCGTGCGCGGCGGCGACCGAGAAGCTGCCGGTGGCGATGGCCTTGGCGCCGGCATCGGCGATGGCCCGCGCGCTGCCCGCGTCCCAGGCATTGAACAAGATGAGCGGATCGCCGGCGCGGTGCAGGGCGCGAAAGGTTTCGGCTTTGGCGGCTTGGGTCATGATCGGCTCCTGACGCATGTGACGCGTCGCCGCGCTGGTGGGCGCGCCGAAAACGGGCATGCTCACTTTCCTGCAGGCGCCGCCGGTGGGTCCGATGCGCGTTACATGGCGCTGATGCCGCCATCAATCTTGAACTCGGCCCCGGTGACGAACTTGCTTTCATCGCTGGCGAGATAGAGCACGAGGTAGGCAACGTCATCGGGTTCGCCAAGGCGGCCGAGCGGAACTTGCCGGGCGAGTTTGGATTCAGCCTTTTCCTTGCCGAGCATTTCCTTGATGCCGTCAAGGATCGGGGTGTTGATGAAGGTCGGATGCACGCTGTTGCAGCGGATCTGGGGGCTCATCCGCGCGCCATGCAGCGCCACCGATTTCGACAATAACCAAACCCCGGCCTTGGCGGCGTTATAGGCGGCGTAATTGTGCGATGCGATCAGCCCGGCGATCGAAGACAGATTGACAATCGAACCCGGCGCGCCGCTCTCGCGGATCGCCGGCATCGCGTATTTGCAGCCTAGAAACACGCTGTCCAAATCAACGTCGAGCACTTTTTTCCAGGTCTCGAAGCTTTCATCTTCCACCGATCCCATGGAGCCGATGCCGGCATTGTTGACCAGGATGTTCAGCCCGCCGAGCTTGGCTTGGGCTTCAGCGATCGCGGCCTGCCAGGCGTCCGCCTTGGTGACATCATGGCCGAACGCAAACGCCTGGCCGGGATAAAGCGCGTTGACGCCTGCGGCGGCGGCCTCGACCTTGGCGGCGTTGATATCCGTCATCAGAACCCGAGCGCCTTGTTTGGCGAACATCCGCGCCGTCGCTTCGCCAAGGCCTTGCGCCGCGCCTGTCACCAGCGCCATTTTGTCTGCAACCCGTCCGCTCATGTCGTTTCCTTTTATATGAGCCGGCATTGAAGCGGACGGGGCGCCATCCTGCAACCTCAGCCCATGATGAAGGCGTTGAGCTTGTTGCCGTCGGGATCGCGGAAATAGGCGGCGTAGAAGGTGTCGCCGCGCGGGCCGGGCGGGCCTTCGCAGGCGCCCCCGAGGCTCAGCGCCAATGCATGCGCCCGATCGACCTGTTCTTTGCTCTTGGCTTCAAACGCCACCATCACGAAACGCCACCATCACGCCATTGCCAATCGTTGCCGGCTCGCCATTGAACGGCTTGGTCAAGCCGACGCCGGCGCCGCCGCCGGGCGTGCCCCCGGCAATCGCGCCGGGCCATTCCATCATCCGCCCGGAGCCCAATTCGGCAGCCAAAGCGTCATAGAACTTCGCGGCGCGCGCCAAATCATTCGTGCCGGGTGTGACATAGCCAATCATAATTTTCTTCCGTTTAAGGAAATGAACATAAGGTGAACGTGATGATGTGGTCAAGCCGCAGATTTGGTTCGACGCGGGCCGTGATTGAACCTATTTGGGCGGTTCGGATGGAGGCGAGCAATGGCGGGTGCGATGGGGCGATCTTGGCTGCGCTTGGCGCTGGCGGTGGTGGTTGGTTTGGCGCTCGCCGCCTGCACGACGACCGATTCCAAGCGCGCGGAGTTTGCCAAACCGCAAACGATCGCGCCCGGCGCCAAGGTTCTTGTGATCAAGCCGGATGTCGAATTGTCGATGTTGCTTGCCAGTGGCCTGGAAGAGCCAAAGGCGGAATGGTCGAAGGCCAGCGCTGACAATCTGGTCGCGGGCATTGAAGCGCAACTGCGCCAGCGCGGCCATGTCCAAACTGGCGCGGCGCTTGATCCGGCGACCATGACGGAGGGCCGTGTTGGCCAAGTGCTGCGCCTGCACGATGCGGTCGCGCAATCCATCCTGGTCTTTCATCACGGCGGCGGCCGCGTGCTGCCCACCAAGCGCCAGAGTTATGATTGGACGATCGGCGACGGCGCGCGTGAACTCGCTGGCGCGACGGGCGCCGATTATGCGCTGTTTACGCTGGCGCGCGGATCCTACGCCTCCGGCGGGCGCACGGCGATGGCGGTGGTCGGCGCAATTGGCATGTTTGCCGGCTTCGGCGTCAATGTGCCGCTCGGCGGGCAGACGGTGCTGACCTTGCTGGTCGATCTCAAGACGGGCCAGGTGCTGTGGTCGCAGATTGCCAATGCCGGATCGGGTGTAGATATGCGCGAGGCGCAAGGCGCCCAGACCCTGATCGCCACGATCCTCAAGGAAGCGCCGCTGTGAAGCTGCGCCGGGCAGTTTTGGCGGCGTTTGCGGCGCTGATGGTGGCTTGTGCGGCGCCGCTGGCTTCGGCGCAAAGCAATGATCGCACCGTCGCCCGCCCGCCCGGCGCCAAGCCGGATCCCAAAACCGTCGAAGGCGGGCTGTGGGATGTCGCGGCGCGGATGGAGCAGGACATCAAATCCTCCGGCGTGACCGAGAAAGACCCGGCCCTGAATGCCTATGTCCGCGATGTCGCCTGTAAACTAGTCGCTGAATACTGCAGCGATCTGCGACTCTATGTGATCGATCAGCCGGTGTGGAACGCTTTCATGGCTCCCAATGGGGCCAGCGCCTTCTATACCGGCTTGATGCTGCGCATGGACAATGAGGCCCAGTTTGCCTGCGTTGTCGGCCATGAGGCCGGGCACTTCCTCCAGAACCACAGCCTGGAATCCTTTCGCACCGTCAAAAACCGGGCCAATTTGGCGATGATTGCGCAATTGGGCGCTGCCGCGGCGGGCGCGCCTGCGGTCACGGGCGATGTGATTTTGCTGGCCGCTTTTGCCTCGATCATGAGTTATAGCCGCGCCAATGAAAGCGAGGCTGATCGGATCGGTTTTGACCGCATCGCCGCCGCGGGTCTCGCAACCAGCGCCTGCGCCGACGTATGGCGTGACCTGCTCGGTGAGTTTGAAGCCTCAGATGTGCGCGCCACACGCCGGCGGGCCGATGGCGACACCCGCTTCCTTGACAGCCATCCCGGCGCGGCGGAGCGGATAAAGGTGCTGGAGACCTTTGCCAAAGAGCGCCCGGGCGGGGTCACCCAGGAAGATCGGTACCGCGCGGCGGTGCGGCCGTTCCTGTCGGCCTGGCTGCGCGCGGATCTGCGCCGCAAGGACTTCGGCGGCTCGTTGCACTTTCTGGAGCGCCGCATCGCCCAAGGCAAAGATCTCGGCGTCTATGTGTTTTTTCAGGGCGAAGCCTATCGCCTGCGCCGCAAGGAGGGTGATTTGAAACGCGCCCGCGCTGCGTATGACCAGGCGATTGCGCAACCGGACGCGCCAGCCGAAGCGTGGCGGGAGCTGGGCTATCTCAAAGCCCGCGACGGCGACAAAGTCGGCGCCCGCTTGGATCTGACAACCTATCTCGCCAAAGCGCCGGCGGCGTCAGACCGGCTGTTGGTGGAAAGCGATATGAAAGGCTTGGGGGCGCCATGAACCGCAGTTTCCTTTCCCGCCGCGCCGTGCTGGCCGGCGTCGCCGGGCTCAGCCTTGCCGGCTGCGCGACCTCTGGGGTTGTGACCGGCGCCTATAAGGTGGGCACGCAATACACCGTCACGTTGGGCGGCAAGTGGGCTGACATTTCCACCTGGCTGGGCGATCGCGGCCCGGGCGTGCGGCTGTTGACGATCGATGGGCCATGGCTGAACCGTCTGTATGTGGTGGACGGTTTGCGGCCCGGCCAATCGCTGGAGCGTGCGCCATCGCGCGATCGTCCGAACCCGGCCTATCGCGACAACATGACCAGCCGCGAACTGGTCGAATTCGTGGTCGATAGCGTTGCCATGCTCGGCTATCAGGCGCCGGAAGCGGCCAATCTGGCGCCGGCGAAGTTTGGCGGCGTCGAAGGCGTGCGCTTCGACATCGCCACCCGGACGAAGCAAGGCCTGCTGTTTGACGCCACGGCTTTGGTCGCCCAGCGCAATGGCCGGCTGCATCTGATGCTGTTTCTGGCGCCGCGCGAACACTATTATGCAGCGACCTTGCCGGAGGTGGAGAAGATTTTCGCCAGCGTTGTTTTTGCTGCGAAGTCTTAAGCCGCCTTGATGGCGATAAAGTCATGATAATTGGCCGGGCTGGTGATCGTCACCGCCATGCGGTCGCCGTTCAGGGTGATTTCGCCGCGGGCAATCGGGTGACCATTGGCGAGGATCCACACCTCGTCATCGATACTGACGTCCAGCGGGATCACCGCGCCGCGGCCCATGCGCAACAGCTGATGCATCGGCAGCGTCGAGCGGCCGACGATCACGGTCAGCTCGACCTTGACATTCTGGACCTGGGTTTTCGACACGGGCGCGCTTATCCTCACGACTCAAGCGGCAAACAGTGTCGCCAAGGAGTTGACCAGTGGTGAAAGCCCCGCTGATCGGGTGGGCGACAACGCCGGGGCTGACGCCCTATCCCGCCGCATTGGCGGTGATGGAGGCGCGCGCCGCCGCCTTGGCCGCCGACGCCGGCGAAGAGCTGGTCTGGCTGGTGGAGCATCCGCCGCTTTATACGGCGGGCTTGAGCGCCAAGAACGCCGATCTGCTCCAGCCCGATCGCTTCCCGGTCTATCGCACCGAACGCGGCGGCCAGTTCACCTATCATGGGCCGGGCCAGCGGGTGGCCTATGTGATGCTCGACCTGCGCAAGCGGGGCAGAGACTTGCATCGCTTCGTGGCCAATCTCGAAGCCTGGTTGATCGCGGCCTTGGCGCGCTTCAATATCGAGGGCGAAGTGCGCCCCGGCCGAATCGGCGTTTGGGTCCGCCGCGGCGACATTCTGGCGCCCGCCCGCGAAGACAAGATCGCCGCCATCGGCGTGCGCGTAAAGCGCTGGGCGACCTATCACGGCGTTGCGTTGAATGTGGAGCCGGACTTAAGCCATTTTACCGGCATCGTGCCCTGCGGTCTTGCCGCCCATGGCGTGACGAGCCTGGTGGCGATGGGCCGCCCAGTCAGCATGGGCGACGTCGATTTCGCCTTGCGCATGGCGTTTGAGGAAGTGTTCGGCCCGGTCCGGTCGGCGCTCAATCCGCTGGAAGACGCCGCAGTGGACGCGGAGGGCAATCTGATTTGAGCGGGTCGCGTGTCGCGACCGCGCTTGCCCTTCGGCCGTCGGCAGGGCAGACCGAACGGCCCAAAGGAGCGCACCGGAATGGAAGAGTTGGAGCATATGTTCGTCTGGGCCGAGAAGGTCGATGACGCGACAGCCCTGGTGCGCAGCGCTTTGGAGCGCGTCGATGCGGTCGGCGGCGCGGCGGCGGCG
Source organism: Hyphomonadaceae bacterium (assembly GCA_040381035.1). Lineage (GTDB taxonomy): Bacteria > Pseudomonadota > Alphaproteobacteria > Caulobacterales > Aquidulcibacteraceae > REEB506. Next base: position 20,096 of record JBEIHY010000027.1, on the reverse strand, counting down.
GCTGAGTGTGCGGCGGCGGTGGCCGCGGTGGCGGCCATCCCTCCAGCGCGCGCGTCCCAGCCGTCGGTGCAGATCGAAGCCACGGTCAGGTTCATCAGTGCGGCGCATGCGCTCGCCGCGATCCCCGCACCGGGCGATGGCAATCCCCAGCAACGCGCCGTACATCTGGCCGAAATCGAATGCGCCATGCACGCCGCCGCCGCCCGCGCCCAGGCGGCGCGGTTTGTGGTGTTCTCCGGCAAGGTCAACTTTCCTGGCCCCTTGCAGCCCGCCTTGGTCACGTGGTCCTGCCATTGGGACGCCATGGCGTATCACTACGAAGCCATGGGGCGCTTGGTTGCCGGGCTTGATCGCGAGGGTGTCGGCGCAGAGATTGCTGGAGGCCTCACCGCGACGCTCGACACCATGGCGATCTGGATCGACCACACGCAGGCCGCCTATGACGCTTTTCCAGGCCCGCAGGGGCCGCCGCCCGATCTCGATCCGGAGCTGAAGCGATCCTTCGACAGTTATCGCGAAACCCTTGCGATCGATCGCGAGGCGCTCGCCGAATGGCGCACGCTGGCGGCCGCACCGGACGGGCTGGTGCAGCCGCCGGGGCGCCCGATCTTGGCCCGGTTGGTCGAACTGGACAACCGCCGCGCGGCTTTGCATACCGCCCGCATGGAGGTTGCCGCCCGCATCAACGCCGCCGCTGCGACAAACTGACACAATAAGCGCCTGGCGCGCGCCGGGGTGACAAGCCGCCGTGTCGTTCTATGTTGCAGCAGCGAACAGTTTCGGGGCCTTCAATGACCATTCACACCAGTCTTGCCGGCGACCTGCTGCTCGGTGAACTGAACGCCGCCGCTGACGAAGCCGGCCGTTACGGGTCTGCCGTTCGCGCTGTGGTTGCGGGCCGCGTGGCGCCTGGCGGCAAGGTCGACCGCAAGGCCATCGACGCCGAGCAGCATCTCGTCCATGGCCTCGCCTGGATCGCCACCTATGCCGAAACGCTGCGCCAAGTGGCCGCCTGGGCAGAGCGGCTGGCGGCGGATGGCGCCTTTGGCGAGATTGAGCGGCTGCTCGCTCAGCTTGTGACGGCTGAGTATTGCGCCCAGCTCGCCGGCGGCCTGCCGATGACACAGGTCGAGTTCATCCGCCCGGCCGATTATGGGCTGCCCGCGCCGGCCGTGCGGCTCACGGTGGGGCGCGCCGAAAAGGCTCGTCTGGCTGCGCTGCTGCACGACACGTTCGGCAAGGCCACGGTTGAGGCGACCGGCCTCGAAGCCGAATTTGAAATGGTCCGCGACCAGTTCCGCAAATTCGCCGACGCCAAGGTGGTTCCGTTCGCCCACCAATGGCACTTGAACGACGAGCTGATCCCGCTTTCGGTGTTGAACGAGTTGGCCGAGATGGGCGTGTTCGGCCTGACCCTGCCGGAAGACTATGGCGGCGCCGGCATGGGCAAGACGGCGATGTGCGTCGTGTCGGAAGAATTGTCGCGCGGCTATATCGGGGTAGGGTCTTTGGGCACGCGCTCAGAGATCGCGTCCGAACTGATCCTCGCCGGCGGAACCGAGGCGCAGAAAGGCGAGTGGCTGCCGAAGATCGCGGCCGCTGAAATTCTACCGACCGCCGTGTTCACCGAGCCGAACACGGGCTCCGACCTTGGTTCGCTGCGCACCCGCGCGGTGAAGCACGGCGATGATTATATCGTCACCGGCGCCAAGACCTGGATCACCCATGGCGCCCGCGCTGATGTGATGACGCTGCTGGTGCGCACCGATGCGAATACGTCTGATTTCCGCGGTCTGTCGATGTTCCTGGCGCCGAAGCAACGCGGAACCGATGATGCGCCGTTCCCGACGCCCGGCATGAGCGGCGGCGAGATCGAAGTGCTCGGCTATCGCGGCATGAAGGAATATGAGATCGGGTTTGACGGGTTCCGCGTGTCGGGCGCCAATCTGCTCGGCGGCGTCGAGGGCCAGGGCTTCAAGCAATTGATGGCGACCTTTGAAAGCGCCCGCATTCAGACCGCGGCGCGCGCCGTTGGGGTGGCTCAATGCGCTATGGAGCTCGGGCTGAAATACGCGCTCGACCGCAAGCAGTTCGGCCAAGAGATTTTCGCGTTCCCGCGTGTCGCCGATAAGCTGGTGATGATGGCCGCCGAGATTATGGCTGCACGCCAGATCACCTATTTCGCCGCGCGGCAGAAGGACAGTGGCAAGCGCTGCGATCTGGAGGCCGGCATGGCCAAGCTTCTCGCCGCGCGCGTCGCCTGGGCTGCGGCCGATAACGCGCTGCAAATCCATGGCGGCAATGGCTTCGCGCTGGAATATCCGATCTCACGTGTGTTGCAGGACGCCCGCATCCTCAACATTTTTGAAGGCGCCGGCGAAATCCAGGCGCAAGTGATCGCCCGCCGGCTGCTGGAAGAGGGGGCGAACTGATCGTCCGGACCCGGACGGTCACCGGCAAGCGCCAGTTTCAAGGAACAGCCGAAAAAACACGCTTCTCGCGCGCCGCTGCGAAAGCCAAGCAAGCGCGGGTATCGTCGCGCGTCAGATCAGGGAAATCAGCGCGGATGTCGTCTTCGCTCATGCCGTCGGCGAGATATTCGAGAACAATCGTGACCGTGATCGGCGTGTCACGGATAACGGGCTTGGCGCTGCGCACTGCGGGATTGGTTCGGATGATGGAAGCAAAGTCCTGCGGCGAATGCGAGCAGAAAGCCCGCCTGCCTGAAAGTCGCAACGCGCAGGGCGGTTGACGGTTGCGGCAATGAGTCCTTACGGTTTTGCGAACTTTTACAAGGTCTGCCCATGCTCACTCGTCGCGCTGCCCTCGCCACCACCGCCGCCGCGGCCCTCACTGCGTGCGCAACCCCGGCTGCGCCGAAACCGGCTGCTGCCGCTGCTGGGGCAGCAAACCAGGATGCAGCGCTTAACGCCAAGCTGGAAGCGATCTTTGACGAACGGATCGCCCGTAGCCCGCAATTCGCCACCGGCCTCGGCGATCGGCGCGGCTATGACAAATGGGACGAGCGCACCGAGGCCCGCGCCGCTGAAGATCTGGCGCTGACGCAAAAGCGCGCTGGCGAAGTGCGCGCCGAATTCGGCAGGGCCGCACTCGGCGCACAGGCGCAACTGTCCTATGAGCTGTTGCAGCGTCAGGCGCAGCGGGCGCAGGCGGCCTATCCGTGGCGGCGCCACAGCTATCGCTTCAACCAGATGTTTGGCGCTCAAAGCCAGACGCCGACTTTCCTGATCAACCAGCATCGGGTGACCAATCTGGACGACGCCAAAGCCTATATCGCGCGGATGCAGGGCTTGAAGACGTATATGGGCCAAGTCGTGGCCGAGAGTGAAGCCAGTGTCGCGGCAGGGATCACGCCGCCGCAATTCGTCTATGGCTATGTGATCCCGGCGGCCCGCAATGTGATCAAGGGCGCACCGTTCGAGGCGGGGGCCGACAGCCCATTATGGGCCGACGCCAAGACCAAGATCGGCAAGCTCGCGGTCGATGACGCGCAGAAGGCGTCCTTGTTGGCGCAGGCCGAAACCGCGCTGAAGGACAGCGTCGCCCCGGCCTATGGCGCGATGATCGCCGCGCTCGAGGCGCAGCAGGCCAAGGCCCGCACCACCGACGGCGTCTGGGCGCTGCCGCAGGGCGAGGCCTATTATGCCTGGGCGCTGAAAGCCCAAACGACGACCGACATGAGCGCCGACGCCATCCATCGCACCGGCCTGGAGGCCGTCGCGCGGCTGCATGACGAAACCCGCCAGATCATGGGCAAGGTGGGCTTCAAGGGCGACCTGAAGGCATTCTTCGATTTCATGGAAGAAGATGCGCGCTTCTATGAGCCGCAAACGCCGGAGGGCAAAGCCAGCTACATCGCCAAAGCCACCGCCGCGATTGCAGCGATGAAGGCCAAGTGCCCGGACTATTTCAACCTCATGCCGAAGGCGCCGATGGAAGTGCGCGCGGTCGAGGCGTTTCGTGAAAAGAGCGCCGGGCTTGCCTTCTATGAGCGCCCGGCTGCCGATGGCTCACGCCCCGGCGTCTATTACGCCAACACCTCCAACATGAAGGCCTTGCCGCTCTATCAGCTTGAAGCGCTGGCCTATCATGAAGGCATTCCCGGCCATCATTTCCAGATCGCCATCGCCCAAGAGCTGCAAGGCATTCCGCGCTTGCGCCGTTTCGGCGGCGGCTTCACCGCCTATTCGGAAGGCTGGGGGCTTTACACCGAAAAGCTCAGCAAGGAGATGGGTTTCTACACCGATCCTTATTCGGACTTCGGGCGGATCGTGCTGGAGCTGCGCCGGGCCATACGCCTGGTCGTCGATACCGGCCTGCACGCCAAGAAGTGGCCGCGCCAACAGGCAATCCAATATATCCTCGACAACCAGCCTGGCGATGAAGCCCAGGCGCGTCTTGATATCGATCGCTATATCGTCATGCCCGGCCAGGCGACGGCGTATATGATTGGCCAAATGAAGATCTTTGAGCTGCGCGACAAGGCCAAGGCCGCCATGGGTGCGCGCTATTCGATCAAAGGCTTCCATGACGTCGTGCTGGGCAATGGCGCGGTTCCCCTCGATCTGCTCAGCGACCTGGTCATGGCCTGGACCAAGGCCTAGTCCCGCCCGCCAAGGCCCGGCGGGCACGTGGCGGCGATGGCCTTCGTCACGAGTACATAACTGGTTTGGTCGCCTGTCCAGGTCAGGATCAGTGTGTCGCCGATCCGCTCCGTAATCAGCAACTGCGACAGCTCCGCGCCATTGACCCGAAAGCTGATGGGCGGCGGTCTTTCCGGGCGGATGAAGCGGGCGCTGTAAGGGCGCAGTGTTTGGGTTGCATGAGGCTTGAGGCGGACAGTAATCGCCCAGCCGTGATTGGGCAGCTTCTGGCCGGTGACCTCCGAGACGGTCTCGGCGCATAAGGGGAACAAGCCGAGCCAGAGACCGGCCCGCGTCGGGCTGGCGATCGCGGCAAGCCCGGCCTGGACCGACTGGGTCAGCTCCGTCACCTGTTGACGCGCATCCCGACGCGACCAGCGGTGGCATTTGGGCGCGGTAGAATTTAAGCCTTCGGCCGACAATATGATCGCCCCGAACAGGGATTGCGCCTGGCCGCGCACCGCATCGACCTGGGCGCGGCTGGTCTGGGCCAGTTCCGCCCATTCGGCCGGCTTTCTTGCCAGGGCGGCGCAGGCTGCGATCTGGTCGGCCAGTGCGTTGGCGCGGCTAAGATCGGCGATGATCGCTGGCGGTGGTTCGGCGGCGATGAGGCCAGCGGCGTGGGCCGGCAGGCTGAGCGCGCCCAAAAGGGCCAAAAGGAAGAGACCGTGAATGCGCATCAATGAGCCATAGCAGGTCCGGGCATAAACGAAATCTGAACGCTATTATGCAATGCTGTAAGAACCATCGGAAGGAGGGCTTGATGCGCCTCAGCGTTCTGATCCTGGCCGGTCTGATCGGCGCCTGCGCCGCAGAGAAGCCAGCCTTTGACTATCCCGCCTCGGCGCGCGCCGCGTACGCCGAAGCTTGCCCCACCGGCGTTGCCGAATGCGATTGCACCTGGACCAAGATCACCCAGGCCATGCCCGTTGAGGATTATGAAGCGGCGATGGCCACCTATCTCAAACACGGAACGATGGATCGGCGGATCACCATGGCGAAAGCGAACTGCGCCGCCTGAGGCCCCACCGCCAGAATGCCAAAAAGGTGCGCGGCGGCGGCGAGCGATTCGCCGCACAATCTTGGCGTGCGCAAGTTTCGCGCTAGATACACTCCCAAGAGGTAAACTCTGGGAGCATCGCGCTGAGGAAATGAACGCTATCGTGAAGCTTCGCACACCGAGTTTCGGTGACTGGGCGCAAGCCTATCGGCGGTTTCGGCCGACATACCCGGCCGCGGTCTTCTCGTATTTGCGCGAACTCGTCGGTTTGCAGCGCGACTTGTGCGTTGAGCTCGGCGCGGGCAGCGGTCAAGCGACGGGCGATCTGTTGGATCTGTTTGGGAAAGTGATTGCTGTGGAGCCGGACCCGGCCATGGCGCGCTTGATCCCGCCCGATCCGCGTTTGCGCATCGATGTCAGGCGCGGCGAAGAGATGTGTTTGCCGCCGGCCTGCGCGGATGCGGTGGTCGCGGCCGCGGCGCTGCATTGGATGGACGACGCTGTTGTTCTCGCGGCGGCCCATCGCTGGTTGCGCCCAGGCGGCGTGTTTTTCGCGTTCGGCTTTGGCCCGCCGCAATATCCCGCCGCGCGCGCGGCCCTGGCCACTTTGCTTGGCCAGCTGCGCCGCGACCAGCGCGTCCACGAACACGCCCGCCTGACCGGCATCCGGCCGTATCGCGAAACACTCGCTGATAGCGGCGCCTTTTTGCAGATCGGCGCCCGCGAAACCTATGCGAGCTTTGTGTGGACGCCCGAAGAGTTGGCCGGCTATCTTGCGTCAACCTCGGGCGGCCAGGCCCGCGCCCGCGCCAGTGGCGATGCGGCCCGCCATGGCGACCTTTTGGCCGACGCCATCACCACTGCAGCGCGCGGCCCGATCCATGTCCGTTTCCCGGTCGAAGTCGCTTACGGCGTCACCGGGCCGGCCAATTCATAATAACCAACAGCCGGCGCCCCGCGCCGAACAGCCGCCTCCATGGCGGTGCGCAATTGGACGAGACTGTCCACCGGGCAATCGCCATTCACCATCACCGCCAGCCCCAGCGCTATCCGCTCACCGGTGCTGAGCGTGGAGCACTGTGGCGCGTAAATCCACAGTCGGTTCTCTTCCATCCGGGCCAGCCCGTAATCAGCGACATTGGCCGGTTGTTGCGTTTGTTGGGCGATGTACCAGTCGCCGCCCAGCGGGGTCAGCCGATAGCGCACGCCCTCATTCATCTTGTCGGGTCCGAAAATCTCGTAGCCGTCATCGACCCAACGGAACCGCACCTTCTGCGACATCGGGCTTTGCGTCATCGCGGAAAACGCAACCCGAAGCGCTGACCCGCCCTCGCCGAACAGTTTCACGCTCTCGCGCGCGCCGATCAGGGGCGGGCGCGAAGAAAAGCACGCGCTGAGGCACAGCGCGAGGAGCAGAACGGCGGCGGCGCGGACATAGGCAACCATATGTGCTGCATGCCGGGCCATTGCGGCGCCAAAGCGGCGGCGCCACAAAGCGCGGATGTCGATTGATCTTGAAATCGCCCGCGCCGCGACGCTGCAACCGATCGCTGCCATCGCCGCCTGCGCCGGTATTCCCGCGGATGCGCTGGAGCCCTATGGCCGCCACATCGCCAAGCTCAACCCCGCCGCCATGCCTGGCCGTGGCGCCGGCCCGGACGGCAAGCTGATCCTGGTCACCGCGATCAACCCAACCCCTGCCGGCGAGGGCAAGACGACCACCACGATCGGCCTTGGCGATGGGCTCAACCATATCGGCGCCCGCGCCATGATCGCGTTGCGCGAACCGTCGCTTGGGCCGGTGTTTGGCCAGAAGGGCGGGGCGACCGGCGGCGGCCATGCGCAAGTCGCGCCGATGGACAAAATCAATCTCCACTTCACCGGCGATTTTCACGCCATCAGCGCGGCGCACAATCTGCTCGCCGCCATGATCGACAATCACATCTATTGGGGCAATGCGCTCGGCATCGATCCGCGCCGGATCGTGTGGCGGCGGGTGATGGACATGAATGATCGCGCGCTGCGCGCGATCGTCGTGGGCCTTGGCGGCAATGGCGCGGTGCGCGAGGACGGCTTTGACATCAGCGTCGCCTCCGAAGTGATGGCCTGCTTTTGTCTGTGTTCGGACATTGCGGATTTGGAAGCCCGGCTTGCGCGGATGGTGATCGGCTATGGCTTCGACAAGCGCGCCATCACCGCCGGCGAACTCGGGGCGGCGGGCGCGATGACGGCGCTGCTCAAGGACGCGATCGCGCCCAATCTTGTGCAGACCCTCGCGGGCTCCCCGGCTTTGATCCATGGCGGGCCGTTCGCCAATATCGCCCATGGCTGCAATTCGGTGATCGCGACGCGATTGGCCTTGAAGCTCGCCGATTATGTCGTCACCGAAGCCGGCTTCGGCGCCGATCTTGGCGCAGAGAAATTTCTCAACATCAAGTGCCGGCAAGCGGGGCTTCAACCCGCCGCGGCAGTGATTGTTGCAACCGTGCGGGCGCTGAAGATGCAGGGCGGCGCGGCCAAGGCCGATCTCGGCGCTGAGAACCTCGCAGCACTTGATGCGGGCGTCGCCAATCTCGGCCGCCATATCGAGAATGTGGGCGCCTTTGGCGTCCCGGTTGTGGTGGCGGTCAATCACTTCGCCGCTGACACCGATGCCGAGCACGCATTGCTGAAGCGCTTGTGCGCGGAACGCTTCGGCGTCGAGGCGATCCTGTGCCGGCATTGGGCCGATGGCGCCCCCGGCGCGGCGGATCTGGCGCGCGCGGTGGTGGCGCTGACGCAAGCGCCGGCCGCTTTTGCGCCGCTCTATGCTGATGAGCTGAGCCTTGCCGCCAAGATCGAAATCGTCGCTGCGCGCATTTACCGCGCTGCGGGCGTGGATTTTTCGCCCAAGGCCAGCGCCGATCTCGCCCGCTTTGAAAAGGCCGGACACGGACGATTGCCGGTGTGCATGGCCAAGACCGCCTATTCTTTCACCGCCGATCCTGCCGTGATTGGCGCGCCGGAAGGTTTCCGGTTGCCGGTACGTGAGGTGCGGCTGTCGGCCGGCGCTGGCTTCGTGGCGGCGATCTGCGGCGACCTGATGACCATGCCCGGCCTGCCGAAAAGGCCCGCCGCTGAAACCATCGCACGCGGCCCGGACGGTGAGATCGTCGGCCTGTTCTGAGCCGATGCGGCAATAAAGCGATTGCTTCGGGGGCCAAATTCGGCTTTCTCAGCCGCGGGCCACCCGCTCCCACCGGCGGGCGTCCATCTGTAAGGATGGGAGTACACCATGACGAACATTCCGCCAAAGCCGGCGACGAAACCCGCTGACGCCCGCTTTTCTTCTGGCCCCACGAAAAAACGCCCTGGATGGAGCCTTTCTGGTTTGGAAGGCGCAGCGCTCGGTCGCTCCCACCGATCCAAAGCCGGCAAAGCCAAACTGAAAGAAGCGATCGATCGCACCCGCGCGGTTTTGCAGGTCCCCGCCGATTTCAAAATCGCGATCGTACCTGCGTCCGACACCGGCGCGGTGGAAATGGCGATGTGGTCGATGCTCGGCGCTCGTGCGCTCGATGTGTTCGCCTGGGAAAGTTTCGGCGAAGAATGGGTTACGGATGCGTTGGAGCAATTGAAGCTCAAGGACGCGGTCATGCATGTCGCGCGGCCCTACGGCGCGCTGCCCAATTTTGCCAAAGCCCGCAAAGACGCCGATATCATCTTCACCCAAAACGGCACGACCAGCGGCGCCAAGATTGCGAACTTCGATTGGATCGCGCCCGATCGCGACGGGATCACGATCAACGACGCCACCAGCGCGGCCTTTGCCCAGCCAATCGACTGGACCAAGTGCGATGTGGTGACTTTTTCTTGGCAAAAGGTGCTCGGCGGGGAAGCCGCGCACGGCATGCTGATTTTAAGCCCGCGGGCGGTGGCGCGGCTGGAAGGCTTCACGCCGGACCGGCCGCTGCCGAAAATCTTCCGGATGACCAAGAAGGGCAAACTCGACACCGAATTGTTTGAAGGCGCAACGATCAACACGCCCTCTCTCCTGGCGACCGAAGACTATCTCGATGCGCTGAAATGGGCCGAGAGCATTGGCGGTTTGGAAGCGCTGATCGCCCGCGCCAACGCCAACTCCAAGGCGCTTTATGACTGGGCCGGGCGCACTGCCTGGATCGCGCCGCTCGGCGATGATCCCGCGACCCTGTCGAACACTGGCGTGTGCCTGAAGATTGTCGATCCGCGGGTGACCGGGCTTGACGACGCCGGCGAGGCCGCCTTCGCCAAGAAGCTCTCTGACCTGTTGGAAAAAGAGGGCGTTGCATGCGACGCCGCGTCCTATCGCAGCGCCCCGCCGGGCTTGCGCATTTGGTGCGGCGCCACGATTGAGCGCAGCGATATCGAAGCCCTGATCCCCTGGATTGAATGGGCTTTCGCTGCGTGCTTGGCGGAGTTGGGGTAAAGAGCCGGTCATTCCGGCCGGAGCGCGCCGCCATCCCCCCAATCTCGGTCCCTAGCCCGCAATGACGGCCAATATGATCCATCTCCGCCCCGCGACTGAAGCGGATATTCCGACGCTGAAAGCCTGGGACAAAGAGCCCCATGTCATCGCTGCGACGACCGATGAGGAAGACGCCGATGCGGCTCATGAAGGCATAATGTGGGAAGATGCAATCGCGATGCAATCGGATGTGTATCGCTCCTATGTCGCCGAGCTCGGCGGCCGCTCGATCGGGGCTGTGCAAATCATTGATCCGGATCTGGAGCCGACGAATTATTGGGGCGCAATCGAACCCCATTTGCGCGCGCTGGATATCTGGATTGGGCCGACGGAGATGCTGGGCCATGGCCATGGCGCAGCGATGATGCGGGCAGCCCTTTGGCTGTGCTTTGCTGATCCCGCTGTCGACGCCATCGTGATTGACCCGCTCGCGTCAAACGTCCGGGCGCACGCATTCTACCAGCGGCTCGGCTTTAGGCCGGAAGGCCGCCGGCTGTTTCATGACGAGGACGATTGCCTGGTTCACCGGCTGACGCGCGCCGACTGGCGCAAGCGAAACGCGGGGGGCGGCGCATGAGCCGGACCCATAACGCGTGCACCTTAGCCGCCATTGGTGGTCTGGCGATTATGGTTGTTCATCTGCTTGCGAATTTCGATATTGTCGTCGCGCCATTCCGCCCTGGTTTTGCAAACCGTGCGGTCCGCGAGGCGCGAACCGGTCGCCTTGTAGCGGCGGCAAATCTTCTTTGTGGCATCGGCGTCGGCGGCCGGTTTCGCTTGCGTCGTTGCGGCGCGCGGCGGCGGTGCAGTTGCGGGCGGCGCGGGTTGAACTTGCGGCGCGGTCGGCGGCTGGTCGGCGTTGGCGGCCCAGGCCAAGCCGAAGCAAACCACAACAAGCGCGAATGTGCGAACATCGGACATGAACAATTCTCCACGCACCCTTCGAAACGTTCGTGTCGCATCAGCGCGCGCCACGCAAGACCAACGATGAGCCGGAGGCGACGCCATGGCGTTTGAAACCACCGCGTCAATCACGACATGGGGCCGCCAGACTTTTGGGCCGGTTGACGACCTTGGTCGCTTGATCAATCGCGCGGCGGAGGAATTCACCGAGTTGCGCGCAGCATTCGACAGCGGCGATCGTGATGAAATGATCTGCGAAGCCGCGGATGTGGTGATTCTTCTGCATCGCCTGGTCGGCGAACAGGGCCGCGACCTCACCGCCGCGATCGACGCCAAGATGCAGATCAACCGGTCCCGCAAATGGCGCACAACTGGCGACGGCGTTGGCGCCCATATCAAACCCGAAACGGAGTAGTCCCATGCCCAAAGTGCTTGTGTCTGATGAATTGTCGGAAGCCGCTGTTGAGATTTTCCGCTCGCGCGGGGTCGAGGTGGATTTTGAGCCAAAGCTTGGCCCGGATGCGGCCAAGCTAAAAGAGGTGATCGGCCATTATGACGGGCTTGCGATCCGTTCGGCGACCAAGGTTAAGGCCGATATCATCGCGGCGGCGACCCATTTGAAAGTGATCGGCCGCGCGGGCATTGGCGTCGACAATGTCGATATCCCCGCCGCCACGGCGAAGGGCATTGTGGTGATGAACACGCCGTTCGGCAACGCCATCACCACCGCCGAACACGCCGTCGCCCTCATGTTCGCCGCCGCCCGCCAGCTCGGCGCGGCGGACGCCTCCACCCAGGCCGGCAAATGGGAGAAGAACCGCTTCAACGGTGTGGAGCTTTACGCCAAAACGCTTGGCGTGATCGGGTGTGGCAATATCGGCGCGCTGGTGGCCGAGCGCGGGCTTGGCTTGAAGATGAAGGTCGTTGCCTATGACCCGTTTCTGTCGCCGGAGCGGGCGTTGGAAATCGGCGTTGAGAAGGTCGAGCTTGAGGACCTTCTGAAGCGCGCCGATGTCATCACGCTGCACACGCCTTTGACCGAAAAGACCAAGAACATTCTCTCTGCGGAAGCCATCGCCAAAACCAAAAAGGGCGTCATGATCGTCAATGCGGCGCGCGGCGGGCTGGTTGATGAGGCGGCGTTGCGCGCCGCCTTGGACAGCGGCCATGTGGGGGCTGCGGCTTTCGACGTATTCACGGTTGAGCCGGCGAAAGAGAATGTTCTTTTCGGCGCGCCGAACTTCACCGCCACGCCGCATTTGGGCGCCTCAACCAGCGAAGCGCAGGAAAATGTGGCGCTGCAGGTGGCCGAACAAATGAGCGATTATCTGCTCACAGGGGCGGTCACCAATGCGCTCAACATGCCTTCGATCAGCGCCGAGGAGGCCCCGAAGCTGAAGCCGTTTGCGGCCTTGGCCGAAAAGCTCGGCGCCTTTGCCGGCCAGATCGCCGATGATGGCCTGGACGCCGTGGAGATCGAGTATGAGGGCGATGTCAGCCGTCTCAACACCAAGCCGCTGACGTCTGCTGCACTGGCGGGCCTGCTGCGGCCGCTCCTGCAAGACGTCAACATGGTTTCAGCGCCGGCCTTGCTGAAAGAGCGCGGCGTGCCGCTGGCCGAAACCCAGCGCGAGGTTTCGCCCACTTATGACAGCCTGATCCGCATCAAGGTGAAGACGGGCGGCGGCTGGCGCACGCTGGCCGGCAGCGTCGTTGCTGGCGCGCCGCGGATCGTGGAGGTGAAAGGCATGGCGCTGGACGCGGCCTTCGCGCCGACCATGATTTACGTCAACAACCTGGATAAGCCCGGCTTCATCGGCGCCTTTGCCACGCTGCTCGGCCAAGCCGACGTCAACATCGCCACATTCCATTTGGGCCGAACGGCGCAAGGCGAAGAAGCGATCGCGCTGGTCGGGGTTGACGGCGCCATCGAAACCGCCACCCAAAACGCGATCAAAGCCTTGCCGCAGGTGAAGTACGCTAAAGTGTTAAGGTTCTGACCCAAGCGTCTTGCCCCTCGCCAAATCGGCCGTATTCGGCTAGCGATCTGGCAGGGGATAGGATCAAAATGATGCGCACAGGCGTTTGGGTGGCGGTCGGGAGCGCGGCGTGCTTGCTTGGGTTTGCGCCCGCGCAGGCGGGCACGTTCAGTGATGTTTATGTCAGCTTCGTTGCGCACAATATCCAAGTCACGGATCCGAAGAATGCTGGCAAAGAACAGGGCCCGAATATTGAAATCGGCGCCCATTTTGTGAGCCCCGGGTTCCTCCGTGGGCTGGGCCAGCCGCGGCCTTATGTGATGGCTTCGGCCAATGCCGCCGGTGACACAAGTTTTGTCGCCGCCGGTTTGGCTTGGCGCGTGCCGCTCGGCCGGGATTGGGCGTTTGAGCCGGCGATTGGCGTTGCCTGGCACAATGCGGCGCGCGTCAATCCATTCCCGAACGGCGATCCGCAGGCCACCCAATTCAGCGCACGGCGGATCATCAACAGCTCGCGTGACGTGTTTCACACCACGCTGGGCGTATCGCGCGCGGTGCGTGGGGCGGCGCGGTTGGCTTTGGTTTATGAGCATTTGAGCCACGGTCAGGTTCTCGGCAAAGGCCGCAACCAGGGCATCGATCAAGCCGGTGTGCGTTTGAGCTTCAAGCTGGATTGAAGTGTAGACCTTTGGTGTTGGGTTTGGACCGCATTCGCACGCAAAACTGCAAACACTTTTCCAGATTGCGGTTTAGCCGCCGCCCGTGATCGCTTTGAACACGCTCAACGCCTTGCGCCGCATATCATTCGACAGGCCATAATAGACCCGCCGCATCAGTGGCTGGGCGATATGAAGGGTGGCGTGGATATAGGCGCGGCCGGCCAGGTTCAGGGCCATCGCATAGTCGTTGTGAGTGCGCACGACATCGGTCCATTCCATCTTGTAAGGATTAATTCCGTTGCCGAAATCGATCGCTTCCAGCCCTTGGGCCATCCACGCGGCGATCTGATCTTCAAGATGGATCAAGCCGGGCGACCAGCGCTCATAGGCGGGATTATAGACGGTGAGATTGTAAATCACGTGCCGCGGCCCGCGCAGCGCAATAACGAAGTTCAACAACTCATCGCCTGCGCGCAAGGTGCGGCACTCAAAGCCGGGATGCTCGCTGGCGCAGGCGAGCATGAGCGCGTCAGCATAAGGATCGTGCAACTGGCCTGAGATCAGTCCGCGCTCGGCGACCCAGGCGCGCTTGAGCGCCAATCCCGCCTTCAGGTCGGCTACGGCCGCTGGCGTGGCGGCGGCGACATCCAAATGCAGCGGGCCGATCTCGGCCAGGCGGCGGCGCTTGCGGCCGCGCTTGCCGCGCTCTATCTTCGATACTCGCGCTTCGTAAAGGCTGGCATAGGTCGCTGCGGTCAGCGCCAGATAGGGGGCGGGGCCTTGGGCAAGGCGCGCGGTTGCCCAGTTGCCCAACCAATCGGCGAGGCGGGCGGTGTGCGGCACATAGCGCAGGAGCAACAGGTCAGCGACGCCAGCCGTTTTCAGGCGGTGTCGGATGGCCGCGCCTGCGGCGGCGATGTCGGCATGCGCCGGGGCAATCGCGTCGCCGGTGGTGACAAAGGCGCCGCCAAGCCAATTGGCGATCTTGATCCCACGCCCGCGGCGCACCAGCAGCGGCAAGATTAAAGCGACAGCACCAGCGGCGTCGCGCGCCACGGCAATCAAAGGCCGGCCAGCCTGGCTGGTCAGCGCGCAGCCAAAGGCCAAGCGGGCAAACTCAAAGCTCTGGAAAAATCCAACTCCGCAGGCCGGATCATCAGCCAGCCGGCGCCAATCCGATGCAAGGGCAGCGAGCCCATCGGCTGTGTCGATGAGGTCGACGCGGTAGGGCGCAATCGCAGCAGGGGTCAGCGGCATCCGGGAAATGTCGTTCACAGACGGGCGTCTCGGCACAAAAATCACCGAACACGCGAGCACATACAAACAGCGAGGACCCAAGACAAAGACATGCGCCCATTGCGCACCCCTGATATGGGAAAGAGCGTGAAACGGGAAAATTGCGCCAGTTTGTTCAGTTCGGCGTGAAGCGCACAGTGGCGGGCGCGGATCGGCGCTTGCCGAAGCTGACGCCAGACGCGCGTGACTTGCGCCCGTCTGTCTCGTGGCGTATCGCGGCCCTTGATCGGAAGGATTGTGTATGTCGGCCGTTGTGGTTGTCGGCGCCCAATGGGGCGACGAGGGAAAAGGAAAGATCGTCGACTGGCTGTGCCATCGGGCGGATGTGGTGGTGCGCTTTCAAGGCGGTCATAATGCCGGCCATACGCTCGTGGTTGATGGCGTGACCTACAAGTTGGCGCTGTTGCCCTCGGGGCTGGTGCAAAAGAAGCTCAGCGTCATCGGCAATGGCGTGGTGGTTGATCCGTGGGCGCTGGTTGATGAGATCGCGCGGATCGAGGCCCAGGGCGTGGCCGTGCCGGTCGAGCGGCTGGTCGTGTCGGACCAAGCCTGCCTGATCCTGCCGTTCCACCGCGATCTCGACGCTGCGCGCGAGGCGCAAGCGGGCGCGGCCCAGATTGGCACGACGCGCCGCGGGATCGGCCCGGCCTATGAGGACAAGGTCGGTCGTCGAGCGATCCGGGTGTGCGATCTCGCTGATGCCGAAGCGCTGGACTGGAAAATCGGTCGGCTTCTGGCTCACCACAATGCCTTGCGCCGCGGTCTGGACATGGCCGAGATTGACGTTGCCGACTTGCGCGCCAAACTCTTAGAGATTGCGCCCAAAGTGCTCGCCTACGCCCAACCGGCATGGCGGGTCTTGGAGGCCGCCTATCGCGACAGCAAAAAGATCTTGTTTGAAGGCGCGCAGGGCGCGCTGCTGGACGTCGATCACGGCACTTATCCGTATGTCACGTCGTCGAATACAGTGGCCGGGCAGGCGAGTGCGGGGTCTGGGCTCGGGCCGCGGGCGATCAGTTATGTGTTGGGGTTGGTGAAAGCCTATACCACCCGCGTTGGCGGCGGCCCGTTCCCAACCGAACTGCACGACGCGATCGGCCAACGCCTTGGCGACGTGGGGCGCGAGTTTGGCACCAATACCGGCCGGCCGCGCCGCTGCGGCTGGTTTGACAGCGTGTTGGTGCGCCAGAATGTGGCGATCAGCGGCATTGACGGGGTGGCGTTGACCAAGCTCGATGTTCTCGACGGCCTGGACGAAGTGAAGCTGTGCATTGGCTATAAGCTTGGTGAACGGATGCTCGATTATCTGCCAGCCGGCGTGAAGGAGCAGGCGGCGGTGACGCCGGTCTATGAATCGCTGCCGGGATGGAGCGAGAGCACCCGCGGCGCGCGCTCCTCGCGCGATCTGCCGGCCAATGCGATCAAATATATCCGCCGCATCGAGGAGCTGATCGGCTGCCCGGCGGCGCTGGTGTCCACCAGCCCCGAGCGCGACGACGTGATCTTGATGCGCGACCCGTTTCAGGGCTGAACGCGGCGCTAGGGTACGATGGTGGCCGTTACTGCCTTTGGCGGCGTCTCGGGGATCTTGAACGGGCCGGCGATTTCGGCCGGCCGGTGACTGGCCCATGCGGCAGCCAAAGCGGTAAAGGGCAGCGCCAGATACAGCGCCAGCGCGATCAGATCGTCGCTGCGCTTGGGCGCCGCGGCGGCGCGCTTTTGGCGCTGGGCGTCCAGCACCAAATAGAGGACCACAAACGCTGCGATCACCAGCGCCGGGATGCGAATGTCCCAATGATGGCTGAGAAAGAATGGCCCGGTCAGCGTCAGGCCCAGCGCGGCAAAAACCAGAAACTCCAGGAACGAGGCGCGCAGCGGGGTGATCGCGCGCGCCAGGCTGCGACGGCGGCGGCGCAGCTCGATAACCATATGGGACCAATAGCTCATGATCCGTTCATGCCCGCCTACTCGCCTTTTCGGCAAGGCCCCTCGCGCTGCCTGGGTGTTCACGGTACCACATCGTCTGAAAGCGGAGGGATTTGCACATGCACAGTTGGCGGGGTTTCGCGGCTTTGGCGGCGGCGGTGGCGCTGAGCGCGTGCCAACCGGATCCGAATAGCCCGGAAGGAATCGTGCGCGGGCTCTATGCGCCTTATGTCCCTGCCGCGCCGGGCGGGCCGGTGGTGCAGGTGGAGCGTGTTTATACCGCTGATCTGGCCAAGGCGGTGGCAGACGCGACGGCCTTGAGCAATACGTTGGACGAGCCTTTGTTTGACTTCAATCCGCTGACCTCGACCCAGGATGGCGATATCAGCGAACTCAATATCGCCGCCGCCGGCCCTGCGGCGCCTGGCAAGACCTTGGTTGCGGCGCGGTTCCGTCTCAATGGGCAGCCAACGCAGGTTGTCTTCACCATGTTGCGCGATGGCCAGACCTGGAAAATCGACAATATCGGCTATGGCTTCACCGATTTGCGCAGGATCGTTGCTGATGCGGTGAAGCCGGTTGGACCGGCGGAGGCGATGATTGCCCCCATCAAGGCGATCTACGATCATTATGCGCAGAGCACGCCACGCAATCCGGTCCAGCCGCTGTCGAGCTTTGAGAGTGTCACGCCGGATTTTGCCGCCTTGTTGCGCAAGGCCGCCGAACGCGCCCCTCCGGAAGAAGGGCCCGCGCTTGACGTCGATCCCGTCGTCGATGGCCAGGATTTCCAGCTCCAGGACCTGACTTACCAGCCGGTGTCTACAGCGGTGATCGTGCGCTTCACCAATATGGGTATCGGCAAGACGCTGGTCTATGAGATGGTTGAACAAAGCGGGGCCTGGAAGATCGACAATATCCGCCGGCCGGGCGGGGGCGGCTGGTCGGTCCGCGAAAAACTGGCGGCAGTTGGCATCACGCCTTAGTCAGGCCGGTATCGTGACGGACGCACTGGCCGTGGCGCATTGGCTGTGCCATCAGTGTCGCGCGAAATGATATACTCGGAAGGATCGCCGATGCGCTTGGCCTTGTTCACATCCGTCCTCGCAGTTGCAGCAATGGCGGCGCTGTCGCCGGCAGCTGAAGCTCGCCCCGCGTCGGCGCGCCCGGCCGAAACGATCGACATCACGACGCCTGATGGCGGCATCACGGCGATGCGTAAAATCTGGTGCACCATGACCGACGACGAGCCGGTCGTTTGGTATTGGAAGGGTGAAGTGTTCAGCCGCAAAGTCGGCGAGCCGGACAAGAAGCTGTTCAATGTCGAGGGCATCAATGTCCGCGCCTGCGGTAAGGTGAGCGATCCCAAACGCGGCGCCGGCGTGCGCAGCGTCTCGCGCGAGATTCTTCTGTATCTCGATCCAAAGACCGATCAGGTTCTGTCGAAATGGAACAATCCCTGGACTGGCCAAACGGTTGATGTGCTGCACGTCGCCAATGATCCGGTGAATGGCGAATTTTGGCCGGTGAACCGGGACGGCACGCCGTTCAAGTTCGGTGGCGACATTATCGCCGACAAATGGTTCCTGACCTCGACCATCCCGCTGTTCTACAAGAACCCGCTTGCCGGCGAGTATCAGGATGAAGCCGGGGGCCAATATCACGCCACCGAGATGTTCAATTTCATGGGCCAGGCCACCGATCTGACCGACCCGAAAGTCAATTCCGCCGACGCCAAGATCGGCTGGGTGCGGATTTCTGATTTCCTGCCGTGGATGAAAATGGGCTCTCGCGAAGGGGTTTTGTATTTCCACACCGCCGGCGCAAAGTTGCGCAACTGGGATGCGGTGTCGGAAACGATGAAGAGCGAAGTGGCGAAATACTATCCCGAATATCGCACGCCCCCGCGGCTGGACGACAAACGCCCCAATGAAACCAGCTGGACCTATTATAAGAAGGTCCGCGATGGGCTGATCAAGGCGCCGCAACGCCCGTGATCGCGCGATTTTGTCGGCGCGCGGCGGCGCTTGCGGTTGCAGCATTTGCGCTGCTGACGCTGCCGTCATGTCGGGCGCCGGACCCTGCGCCGGCGCCGGCTCGCTTCGAATCCCAAGCGCAAGCCGGGCCGGCGATCTGGCGGCTAAGCGATTCCGATTCCACGATCTATCTGTTCGGCACGGTGCATCTGTTGCCTGACAATGTTGCCTGGCGCAGCGCGGCGTTTGAGGCCGCCTTCGTCAAGGCCGAGCTTCTCTATCTGGAAACGCCGACCAGCCCGGCCGCGGCCCAAGACGTTGGTCGGGTCGTCGCGGAACGCGGCCTCGATCTCGCAGGGCCGACTTTGGAAGCGAAATTGCCGCCCGCCGACGCGAAGCGCTTAACCCGCGTATTGGCGCAGTTAAATATCCCGCCCGCTGGTATGTCGCGCGCGCAGCCTTGGCTGGCAAGTTTGCAGATCGCCCTCGCCGATCTCAGCCGTCGCGGCTATGATCCGGCCTTCGGCGTTGAAACCATCCTGGAAGCCGAAGCCGATAAACGCGGGCTGGCGCGGCGCTATTTTGAAACTGCCGATCAGCAGATCGGATTTCTCTCAAGTCTTAGCGCGGCAGATCAAGTGCGGATGCTCAGCGCAACTCTGCGCCAGATCGAGTCCGGTGAAAATGCCGATGGCAAGATGGACCGCGCCTGGGCGCGCGGCGACGTCGCAGCTCTCAGCCGCATGCTGGAGGAGCAAATGCGCGAAGTCGGCCCGGCCGCCTATGACGTTCTTCTAACTCGCCGCAACGCCGCCTGGGCTGATCAGATCGCGACGCTGATGGCAGGCCGCGGTGTGGTGTTTGTTGCGGTTGGCGCAGCCCATTTGGCCGGACCCAAGAGCGTGCAGGCTAAGCTGCGCGCCAAGGGCTTTACAGTCGAGGGCCCCTAGCGGCGGCCGGCCCGCCCGTCGTCCATGCGCTGCGCCCAAGGCCGGCGCGGTTGAAACCCACCAACATTTCCCGTACCGGTCGAGCGGCCGCACCCGTAGCTTAGCTGGATAGAGCGCTGCCCTCCGAAGGCAGAGGTGGGGGCAAAATCCGCGCGCTTTGAATGCCGCTTTCCCCATGATCTATAAGCATTTTTCCGCTCAAGTCAAATTTCCTGGAGCTATGCGAAAATGCGCGGCTACCACCTGGCTACCACCATTTT
>JBEIHY010000026.1:0-41309 GCA_040381035.1 Hyphomonadaceae bacterium | reverse complement strand
GCTTGCCACAGACGCCGAGCAAATGTCAGAACCATAAGGAACACTAGAAAAATCCAAGCTCTAGTGTAGCTGATGCATCTAACGTTTGGTCGCGCGCTTTGGCTCAAACGGGTACCAAACGTTAGATGCGCTACACTAGAAGCTTGGCGCCAAACGGCGTGGATGTCTTCCGCTTGAAGCTTAATTCTGCGCCGCGATCCGTTCGGCGAGGTCGGCGAGGGTCTGGGCGGCGTCCGGCTTGCCGGCGGCTTTGGCGGCGGCGGCGCGCACGGCAAGCCCGTGGGGATCGTCGAGCCGCAGGGCCAAGAGTTTGACCAAGGTTTCAGGCGTGAAGGTCGCTTCGCTCAGCGCATCGGCGGCGCCGATCTGGGTGAGACCTTCAGCATTGGCCGTCTGATGATCGTCAGCCGCGATCGCCAGCGGCACAAAGATCGCCGGCCGGCCGACGACGGCGATTTCCGTCACCGACGAGGCCCCGGCGCGCGCGATGATGAGGTGCGCGCGAGCGTAACGCTCAGCCATGTCCTTGAAGAACGGCGCCACTTCGGCGTGGGCAACGCCCGCCCGGGCATAGACCGCGCGCGCGGCTTCAGCTTGTTCTTCGCGAACCTGATGGGCCACGCGCACGCGCAGGCGCAAATCGTCCGGCAACATGGCAATGGCGGCGGGGATCACCTCGCCAAGAATGCGCGCGCCCTGGCTGCCGCCAATGATCAAGAGCTCAATCGGCGCGCCCGCCGGCAACATCGGAAACGCCTGATCGCGCACCGCCCGGATCGGCGCGCGCACCGGATTGCCGGTGACGACCTTGAGATGGGCCGCCTTCGGATCAAGCTTGTCGAGGCGCTCAAACCCGCACGCCACGGCCCCCGCCCCCAGCGCGAAACGGCGATTGACGCGGCCAAGCACGGCGTTCTGTTCGTGCAGCAGATATGCCACGCCCAGGATCTGGGCCGCCCACACCGCCGGCAGCGACGGAAAGCCGCCAAAGCCCGCAACCAAGGCCGGTTGCAATCGCATGAGTTTGGCGCGCGCGCCCATTACGCCACGCGCAATCTTCACGCCGGCGCTGGCCAAAGCCAGCGGGTTCTTGGAAACGAAATTGGCGGCATCCACGATCTCGACAGTGTCGGCGGGAAACCCCTCCGCATAGACGCGCCCGCGCGCGTCGGTCATCAAAGTGGTCGACCAGCCGCGGGCGCGCAGTTCGGTGGAGAACGCCGCCGCCGGAAACATGTGGCCGCCGGTGCCGCCGGCCGCGATCAGGATGGATTTAGCCATCACGCGCCTCAGCGGCGGGCGTTTCGTACAGCGTGCCGCCCGCGCGGCGGCGCAGCAATGCCAACGCAAAACCAATTGTCAGCGCCGCCCCGATCATTGAGGAGCCGCCATAGGACACGAATGGCAGCGTCATGCCCTTGGCCGGCGCCAGGCTGACATTCACCGCAATATGCACCGCCGCCTGAAGCCCGATCAGGATCAGCAATCCCGATGCGGCGAGCTGCGCAAACGGATCAATCACCCGTTCTGCACGCTGCAGGCCGCGCCAGACCAGCAGGCCGTAAAGCACCACCAGCCCAATCGAAGCGATCAGGCCGAATTCCTCCGCCGCCACCGCAAACACGAAATCGGAATGGGCATCCGGCAACCGATCCTTGATGACCCCCTCGCCGGGGCCACGGCCAAACAAGCCGCCCGACTGGATCGTGCGCAACGCCATTTCGACCTGATCGCCGGACGGCCCGCCGGGGCTCAAGAACTTGTCGATGCGCACGCGCACATGCTCGTGCAGCAAATAACCAAGCCCCAACAAGCCAGCCCCGCCCGCCGCAGCGGCCGACAGCGTCAACCACGAAACGCCAGCCGCAAACGCCAAAATGCCGAGCGTCACACCGAGCAGCAGCGCCTGGCCCATATCCGGCTGGTTGAACAGAAACATCGCCGCGATCAGGTACAAGGTCCCGACCACAGCCAGTGCAGGAAAGCGCGGCGCCCGCATCCGTTCACTCAGCATCCAAGCCGCCACAATCACCAGCGCCGGCTTCAAGATCTCCGACGGCTGCACCGTGACGCCCGCGATCGAAAGCCAGCGCGCCGCGCCCTTCACGTCCGGCGCAAACAAAGCCACCGCCAACAACAGCACAAACGCGATCGCCAACAAGATCACGCCGGCCCGGCGCACGGTGCGCACGCTGCACAGCGCGGCGACGATGAGGACCATGAGGCCCAATCCCGCAAACGCCATCTGGCGGGATGCAAAATGCATCTCGTCGGCGCGGATGCGTTCGGCCACCGCGGGGCTTGCCGCATAGGACAGCAAAAGCCCGGCCAGAATCAGCGCTACCGCCAACGCCGCCAGGCCAAAGTCCTGGCCGCGGATTTGTCCGCGCAGGCCGTTCCAGGCCTCAGCCAAACGCGGCGCAGCAAGGCTCATGCGCGCTCCTTGTTGGCGGTTACTGCGCCAAGCGCTTGAACGATGGCGCGGAAAGCGTCGCCCCGGGCTTCAAAGTCGGCATACTGATCGAACGAGGCTGCCGCCGGCGAGAGCAAAACAATGCCGCCGCCCTTGGCGCGGGCGTCTTCAAAGGCCGATGTCACCGCCTTGTCGAGTTGGCCGGCGCGACAGACCGCAGCAGCTTCGCCGATCGTTTCGGCAAACGCATCGCCGGAATGGCCGATGACATAGGCGCCGGCCAGCTTCGGGAAGAACCGTGCGAGGGAAGCGATGCCGCCGTCTTTGGCGACGCCGCCGGCGATCCAATGCACGCCGCGCGGATAAGCCGCGAGCGCCTGGGCGGCGGCGTCGGCATTGGTGGCCTTGCTGTCATTGACGAAGCGAACGCCATCGATGATCGCGACTGTTTCCATGCGGTGGGCAAGGCCAGGAAAGCTCCGCAAGCCGGCCGCGATATCGGCGGGGCTTGCTCCCATTGCGCGGGCGGCGGCGTAGGCGGCGGCGGCGTTCTGGTGATTGTGACGCCCGGGCAGACTGTCGGCGTCGGCCAGGTCGCAGATCGCCTGCGCGCGGCCCTCCAACGCGTCATACAATTTTCCGCTCAATACACTGACGCCGCGACCAAGCGCCTGGATCGTCGACACCGGCGCAACAAACGATGCACCGGTCATCAGCCTCGTACAGATGGCGGCGGTCTCTGGCGTGTCGACGCCAACCACCGCCCAATCGCCGGCGCCCTGATTGGCGAAGATGCGCTTTTTGGCGGCGACGTAGTTTTCCATCGTGCCGTGGCGATCGAGATGATCGGGCGTGATGTTGAGCAGGACCGCTGCATCGGGGCGCAAATTGTGGGTCAGATCAAGCTGATAGGAGCTCAGCTCCAGCACATAAACAGCCCCCGCATGCAGCGCCGGCAAAGCCAAAACCCCCGTGCCGATATTGCCGCCGACATGCACATCCAGCCCGCAATGCCCCAGGATGTGACCAATAAGAGCCGTGGTGGTTGATTTGCCATTGGTGCCGGTGATGGCGATCACGCGCGGACGCTGATGGGCCGGGCGCGCCGCAATCGCGCGGGCGAACAACTCGATGTCGCCCAGGATCGGCACGCCGACAGCGCGGGCCAGCTCAACCACGCGATGGGGCTTGGGGTGGGTGAGCGGAATGCCAGGCGAGAGCACCAAAGCGGCGAAATCGCGCCAATCGCGGGCATTGATATCGCTCAAGGTGACGCCAGCAGCGGCTGCCGCTTCGCGGCTTTCTGGCTTGTCGTCCCAGGCGTGCACGCGCGCGCCGCCGGCCTGCAGCGCACGTGCGGCCGCGATCCCAGAACGAGCAAGCCCAAACACCGCGATATCACGGCCGACAAAATCCGGGATCGGGATCATGCGCAGGCTCCGCCGATTGTCCGCATTCGGATCATCGCAGTTTCAACGTCGCCAAACCGGCCAGCGCAAAGATCGTCGACACGATCCAGAAGCGGATCACGATTGTGGGTTCAGCCCAGCCGAGCTTTTCAAAGTGGTGGTGGATCGGGGCCATCAGAAACACCCGTTTGCCGGTGGCCTTGAACCACGCGACCTGGATCATCACCGACAAAGCCTCCGCCACGAACAGCCCGCCGATGATGGCGAGAACGATTTCATGCTTCGTCGCCACCGCCACCGCGCCAAGCAAGCCGCCCAGCGCCAGCGATCCGGTATCGCCCATAAAGATGCGGGCCGGCGGGGCATTGTACCACAAAAAGCCCAGCGATCCGCCGAGCAGCGCGCCCAGGATCACCGACAATTCGCCAACCCCGGCGACGTGATGAATGCCCAAATAGGTCGAGAATTTCGCATTGCCGACGAGATAGGCGATGAAACCGAAGGCGGCCGCCGCGATCATCACCGGCACGATCGCCAAGCCGTCCAAGCCGTCCGTCATGTTGACCGCATTGCCGGCGCCGACAACAACGATCATGGCGAAGAAAATGAAAAACACGCCAAGCGGGATCATCACCTCTTTGAAAAACGGCAGCGCCACGCTGGTGAAATCGCCGCCTTGCAACAGCGCCTGCCAGAACTGGCGCGCATCATCGGGTTGGGTGGTCGCCCACTGCGCATTCAGCATCAGAAGCGCGGCCGCGCCCGCGATCAGAAACTCCGACGCCAAGCGAATGCGGCTCGATAGGCCATCGGCTTTTTGCTTCGTGACTTTGCGGAAATCATCGATGAAGCCGACCGTGCCAAATCCGATCGTCACCAGCATCACCGCCCACACATAGGGGTTGGCGAGATCGGCCCACAAAAACGCCGAGACGCCGAGACTGATGAGAATGATGAACCCGCCCATGGTGGGCGTGCCCTTTTTGGTCAGCAAATGGCCGGCGGGGCCGTCTTCACGAATCGGTTGGCCCTTGCCCTGCTTCTTGCGCAGCCAGTCAATCAGCGGCTTGCCGATCACGAACGCGATAATCAAAGCGGTGACAATGGCGCCGCCGGTGCGGAACGTGATGTAGTTGAAAAGGTTGAAGAGCATCGATTGCTCTTTCAATCCCCCCAAAAGCTCAAGCATCGGTTCGTCTTTCCTAAGCTGCGCCGAGCCGACGCAACACCTCCACCACGCGACCCATTTTCGAGCCGTTCGAGCCCTTCACCAGCACCACATCGCCCACCCGCAAGACGCCGGCGACCATCTGAGCCAATGAGTCGGCGTCCTTCGCATAGCCCCCCTTCTGAGTCCCCGGAAGCGCTTCATACAAGTGCGCCATTCGCGGCCCGGCGCAGAACACCAGATCAACGCCGTTGCGTGCGATCGGTTCGGCAAGACCGGCATGATAGGCGGCTTCCTCCGGACCAAGCTCCAGCATGTCGCCGAGCACCGCGATTCGGCGCCCGCCTGCGCCCACTGGGCGAATGGCGAGCGTGTCCAGCGCAGCCGCAACCGAGATCGGGCTTGCGTTATAGGCGTCATCGACCAGCGTGAAGGCGCCGAACCGGGCCTGGATCGAAGCGGTCGCGCCGCGGCCGTCAGCAGGATCAAGCCGCGCCATGGCGTCCATGGCGGCGTCTAGGTCAGCGCCCATTAAGGCCACAGCGGTGAGCACAGCCAGGCTGTTCAGCGCCCATTGCGCGCCCGGCGCGCCGACCCGGTAGGCGATGCGCCGGCCGAGAATATCAGCCTCCGCCGTCGAACCGTCCGGCCCCGGATCAAAAGCCAGCAGGCGCGCTTGGCAGTCCGCGCCGCGGCCAAAGCGGATCGTCGTGGCGGCGTGTGCGCGCGCAAGGGTCATCAGCCGATCCGCGTGTGGGGCCTCGGCGGGTACAAGGGCGGCGCCATCGGCGGTGAGGCCGGTATAGATATCGCCTTTTTCGTCGGCGATGTTTTCCAGCGCGCCAAGATTTTCGATATGCACCGGCGCGATCGTGGTGACGATCGCCACCTGCGGGCGCGTGAGCGTCACCAGCGGCTTGATCTCGCCGCGATTGTTCATGCCGATCTCGATGACGGCAAAACGGCTGGCGGCCGGCATGCGCGCCAGTGTGAGCGGCACGCCGATATGGTTGTTAAAGCTCTTCACTGCAAAATGCGTCGGCCCGCTTTGCGCCAGACACGCCGCAAGCGCCTCCTTCACACTGGTTTTGCCGACCGAGCCGGTGATGGCGCAAATCTTTGCAGGGCTGCGCGTGCGCGCAGCGATTGCCAGATCGCGTAGGCCCTGCAAGACATCCTCAACCACAAGCCGCGCGCCATCGCCTTCAACCCGCGACACCAGCGCGGCGGCAGCGCCCCTGGCCATCGCGTCCGCGACGAAATCATGGCCGTCGCGCGCGTCTTTCAGCGCGATGAACAGATCGCCCGGCTCCAGGCTGCGGGTGTCGATACTGAGGCCCGTGGCGATCCAGGAATCTGACCCGACCAGCCGGCCATGCGCGCCGCTGGCGGCGTCCTCGGCGGTCCATAGCGCTCTTGCAACCAATCCCTGGTTCATCGCATCACCCCTGCCCGGCGCGCCGCGCCAATGCCTTTTCAGCTTCCGCCTGATCCGAGAACGGATAGGTCACGCCCTTGATGATCTGGCCGGTTTCATGGCCCTTGCCGGCGATCAGCAAGGCGTCGCCCGCTTCCAGCATCGCCACAGCCTCGGCGATGGCGCGGCCGCGGTCATCAACTTCGCGCGCGCCGGGCGCGCCGGCGATCACGGCCTTGCGGATGGCGGCAGGCTCCTCGCTGCGCGGATTATCATCGGTGACGATCACAAGATCGGCATGACGCGCGGCGATTTCGCCCATTTTCGGGCGTTTTCCGGGATCTCTGTCGCCGCCACAGCCAAACAGCACAATCAGCCGTTTGACCGTGTGCGGCCGAGCGGCGCGCAACAGCACATCCAAGCCGTCAGGCGTGTGGGCATAGTCGACAAACACATGCGCGCCCGCAGCCGTCGCGCCGACATGCTCCATGCGGCCTTTGACGGGTTTGAGCGCGCTGAGGCCCCGCCACACTGCCTCTGGCGCGACGCCGCCGGCAAGCGCCATTGCCGCCGCGCACACCGCGTTCAAGGCTTGAAACTCCCCGATCAGCGGCAATTCCACACTCGCGTCTTTGCCAGCCCAAACGAGATCAAGCAGCTGCCCATTCGGGCGCGGCTGAATCTCGCGGATCTTCAAACCTTGCCCATCGGCGCGCCAGCCGCAGCCGATCAGCCTTAAACCGCGCGCGCGGGCGCCCGCCTCAAACGCAGGCGCCTCCGCCGCATCGGCATTGATAATTGCCGGCGCGCCCGGCGCCAAGCGATCCCACAGCATCATCTTTGCGGCGCGATAGGCTTCCATCGTGCCGTGATAATCGAGATGGTCTTGGGTGAGATTGGTGAAGGCGGCGACGCTGAGCTTTACCCCGTCCAGCCGATGCTGGTGCAAGCCATGGGACGACGCCTCCATCGCGCCATGCGTCACGCCGTCATCGGCGAGGTCTTGCAGCACCTGATGGATTTGCACCGGATCGGCAGTGGTGTGGCCAAGATCGAGCGTCTTGTCGGCCCAGATGGCGCCGAGCGTGCCAAGGCTTGCCGCGCGCAGGCCCGCTTGCTCCCAGATCTGGCGCAGAAAATCGACGGTGGAGCTTTTGCCATTGGTGCCAGTAACGGCCGCCATCAGACTAGGCTGGCGCCGAAATAGCCGGCTCGCCGCGATCGCCAAGGCGCGGCGCGGATTGTGATCGATAATGTGGGCCAGGCCGGGATCGGCGGTAAGATCGCCAGCCGACAAGATCGCCGCCGCGCCCGCGGCTTTGGCCTGCGCGACAAATTCACGGCCATGAACCGCAGAGCCGGCCAGGGCGGCAAACACGACGCCAGGGCCGGCCTTGCGGCTGTCGGCGGTCAGGCCGGTAATGTCGAGATCGGCAGCGGCGGGGTCAAAGCCAGTGTCAAACAGCGCGGCAAGCTTCACGGAACCTTCTCCTCCAGCGCCGGCGCGGCAGTCAGACCGAGCAGCGGCGCGATGCGGCCGATCAGCCGCCCGGCCGCCGGAGCCGCCACTGCGCCGCCGGTCGCCTGGCCGCCGGTTTCGGCGGTTCGCGCCGGTTCGTCCAGCGCCAAAACCAGCACATAACGCGGCGCATCCGCCGGGAACACCGCAGCGACGGAGGAGAAATTCAAATCACGGTCATAGCCATTGGCGCCGGACTTCTCCGCCGTGCCGGTTTTGGCCGCCACTTGGATGCCGTTGACCGCCGCTTTGCGCGCTGTGCCTTCGCTGACGGCCGCGCGCATCATCGCCAGAACGGCCTCAGCGCTTTCCGGCTTGAACACCGCCCGCTTCACCGGCTCCGGCATGTAGCGCAGCGTCGGCTGCACATAGGTCCCATGATTGGCAAAGACGGTATAGGCGCCGGCCATGCCGACAACTGAAGCCGTCAAGCCATGGCCATAGCCGCGCACAGCAACGGACAAGGGATCAATGCGGCTGCTGATCCGCCCAGCGTCGCCCTCCGCCAGATCAGCAAAAGGCCGGCTGTCCAAACCCAGACTATGGAACAGTTTTTCCTGGCCGGCCACGCCGAGCTTCAGGGCCAGACGGGCCGGAACCATGTTGGAGGAATGCGCCAAAGCCTGGGCCGGGGCCACCGGCACGGGCAAAGGATGGGGGTCTTTCAGCGTCAGCCCGCCGACGCTGAGCGGTGAGGCGTCAACCGCCTGGCTCGGATTGAGATCGCCGGCGTCAAGGGCCGCCGCATAGATGAACGGCTTCATCGTGGAGCCCATTTCATAAGTCGCCACGGCGCGATTGAGGCGCACAGACTCCGCCGCATTGTTGGCGGCGTTGGCGTTCATTTCCGGCCACGACGCCAGCGCCAAGGTTTCGCCGGTGCGGGCATCGAGCACCACGCCCGCCCCGCCCTTGGCGGCGGCGGCGGCGCGGCCCAGCTCCTGCTCCAGCGCGTGCTGGATGCGCAGATCAAGGCTGAGGCGCAAGCCCTCGCGATTGGCCGGGCGTTTCAGTTCGGTGTCCAGGCCGCGCTCCAGACCGGACGCGCCGGCAAGTTCGGCATTGACCGATCCGATCAGATGCGCCGCGATCGGTCCTTGGGGATAAAACCGCTCGTGCTGATCGCGGAAATTCACGCCCGGCAGCGCCAGCTGGAAAATCTCATGGCGCTGGCGGGCGGTGAGGCCACGGGCCAGCACCACTTCGCTGCGGCTGCGGTCGGCCAAACGGCGCGCGGTCGCGGCGGCGTCCAGCCCAGGCAAGACGCTGTTCAGCTTCCGCGCGGCCGCCTTGGCGTCCAGCACATCATTGGGCGCGGCAACCAGCGTATAGGCCGGCAAGGTCGCGGCCAGGATTTCCCCGTTGCGATCGAGCAAGGCCGGGCGCAGTGGCGCGCTGACCACCGCCGCGGCCGCCGGCGCAGGCCCGATCGGCGCAGTGATCGCCAGCAAAGCGGCTTGCCCGCCCAGCACGCAAAACGCCGCCGCCATGAAAAAGCGCAGCCGCCGCAGCGGCTCGCGCGCAGGCGCAGCCTCCACCACGCGCGCGGTCATTGGCCGACCTCGGCACTGTCAGCCGGATGCTGATCGATGCGCGCCGGCTTCATGCCGAGCTTTGCAGCCGCCAACGCCTCCACCCGGCGCGGATTGCCGAGATAGGCGGCTTCTGCGGCGAGGATCTGGTTTTCCGCCCGCACCGCTTCGATGCGCGAATGCAGCCGCGCAATCTCACTGCGCGCGGCCTGGGCCTCAAGCGCGGAGCGATAGAGACCAAACGCCAGCACCAGGATCGTTACGCCCGCAGCGAGATCAAACCAGCGCCGTTTCACAAATGTCCAAACACTGGCGTCTGAAGATGGGCTCATTGCAAGCTCTCCCATGCGCGGCGCGCCATCGGCGCGGGGTCCGTCCAGTCAAAGGCCGGCATCACCGACGCAGATGTGCGGGTTGCGGCGCGGAGCCGGGCCGAACGCGCGCGCGGATTGGCCGCGATTTCAGCCTCGCTCGGCTTCATCGATTTGCGCGCAGCGAGCGCGAAACTGGCCGGCGGCCCCTTCAGCGTCGGCGGGCGATGGCGGCTGCCTTCGCCGTCCCCGCCGGTGCGACTGGTGAGGAAGGATTTCGCCAAGCGATCTTCGAGCGAA
Organism: Hyphomonadaceae bacterium; assembly: GCA_040381035.1. Lineage (GTDB taxonomy): Bacteria > Pseudomonadota > Alphaproteobacteria > Caulobacterales > Aquidulcibacteraceae > REEB506. The sequence continues at coordinate 31,240 of JBEIHY010000026.1, read as the reverse complement.
TGAAACGCCACGATGGCAAGCCGCCCGCCGGGCTTGAGGATCTGTTCGGCAGCGCTTAAGCCGCGCGCAATCTCACCCAGCTCGTCATTCACCAACATCCGCAGGGCTTGAAATGTCGCGGTCGCTGGATGGGTTTTGGCGCCGCGCCGACCGCCCAAGGCTTTTTCCACCAACGCCGCCAATTCCACCGTGCGCCTAACCGGCCGCGCAGCGATGATCGCGCGCGCGATGCGGCGCGAGGCGGGCTCTTCGCCATAGGCGTAAATCGCCTGCGCCAAGGCCTCATCGGACAAGCGATTGACGGCGTCGGCTGCGCTGAAGCCGCCGTCGCCCATGCGCATATCGAGGGCCGCATCGAAGCGGAACGAAAAGCCGCGCTCGGCTTCGTCGAACTGAAACGAGGACACGCCGAAATCGAACGCCACGCCGTCAATGCGCCGGCCGCTTTCAGCAAGGGCCGCGATCACCACGCTGAAGGCGCCGGGCGCAATTTCGACGCGGCCGGGAAACGCCGTCGCCAATGCCTGCGCGCGCGCAATCGCGGCCGGGTCGCGATCGACCGCGATCACATCGGCGCCGCGATCCAAGATCGCGTGGGCATAGCCGCCGCCGCCAAAGGTGGCGTCGAGATGGGTTTCGCCGGGCTTGGGATCGAGCGCCGCCACCGCCGCATCGCGCAGCACCGGGATATGGCCGCTCATTGCGCGCCCCCGCCAATGCGTCCGCGCGCGGCCTCAATCCGGGCGGTGAGCTGTTCGGGCGCCCAAATCTCAAACCGATCCGCGAGGCCCGCAAACGCCGCTTTGCCGTTCAGGCCGGCATGGGCGCGCAAATCCTCCGGCAGGCTGACCCGGCCGGTTTCGTCAAACGCCAGCGCCCGGACTTCGGCAAAGATCGCATATTCCAGATCGGCGCGGGCGGCTGCGAAGGCGTCCATGCCCTCCAGCGTGGCCTGGCGCTTTTCCAGCAGCGCCTGATCGCCGCCTTCCAGAAACGGACCGCGGTGGCTTGGCCAGACATAGATCAGGGGTTGATCGCCCTTCAGGGCCGCGCGAAAGGCGGCCGGGATCGAAGCCCGCCCCTTGGCGTCGATGCTGACCTGATGGGCCCCGAGAAACACGCGCACGCCTTTGGGCGGCCGAATGCCGCGTAGCGGGCCATTATGGGCACAAATGGGATTGCATGGGAAGGTGCGGACTGGGCGTCGCGGCTTCCCAGGCACGATTTTTCAGCGCCCGCGCCAGAAAGGCGCGGCCAGACAGCTCAAATCTTAACGAAAGATTTCAGATTGGCCGGCCGCCAAGCCACGTCGGCAGGGGGGCGATCAGGTCGGGCAGAAAATGGTGGCCGTCTTCCCAAATCATCCGGATCGCCGCGAACACGATCACCGCGATGCCAAGAAAGGCGATCCAGCGATAGCGGTTGATGACGCCAGCAATCACGCTTGCCGCCACGCCCATCAACAGCACCGACAACACCAGCCCGAACGCCATCACTTCCGGGGCATGGCGCGCCGCCCCCGCCACCGCCAGCACATTATCGAGCGACATCGACACATCCGCGATGACGATCGTGCCGAGCGCGCCCCAAAATGTTGTCGCCTTGGGTTTGAAGCCGCCGCTCGCCTCGGCCTGCTCCAGACCTTCAGTCATGCTGGCATGGGCGCTGACATCGCGCCACATCTTCCACGCCACCCAGAGCAGCAACAGCCCGCCCGCCAACAGCAGGCCCTTGATCGCCAACAATTGCACGGTAATCAGCGCAAACCCAATGCGCAGCACCAAAGCAAGCCCGACGCCAAGCGCGATGGCGCGCTTGCGTTGGGCCTCCGGCAAAGTGGCGGCGGCCAGGCCCACGGCGATGGCGTTGTCGCCGGCCAAGGCCAAATCGATCAAAATGACCTGCGCCAAGGCGGCCAGATCGCCAGCGGCAAATTCCAAGTGAACCCCTTTGTTGGCAACACAAAGCCGCGCGTTCGCGCCATGGTCAAGAGCGCGCCTGCTTGCACATCGCCGCGGGACCAGCCAAGTCAGCGCCATGCGGATCATTGCCGGTCGGATGCGCGGCCGCCCCCTTGTGGCGCCTTCAGGCAAAGCCACGCGCCCGACCTCGGAGCGCGCGCGCGAAGCCGTGTTCAACATCCTGGAGCACGCCCCGTTCGGCCGCGACCTCGCCGGCGCCCGGGTGCTTGACCTGTTCGCCGGCTCTGGCGCCTTGGGTTTTGAGGCGCTGTCGCGCGGGGCGGCGTTTTGTTTGTTTGTCGACACCGACGAGACCGCCCGCGGCGCGATCCGATCCAATATCGATTCGCTCGGGCTGTTTGGCGTCACCCGGCTGCACCGGCGCTCCGCCACCGATCTCGGCAAGCGGCCGGCGGGATTGGCAAGCCCATTTGATCTCGTCTTCCTTGACCCGCCCTATGGCCAGGGCCTGGGCGAAGCGGCCCTTGCGCGGTTGGTCGAAGGCGGCTGGGCGTCGCCCGATGCCCTCATCGTATTTGAGTGTTCCAGCGATGAAGACCCACAAACGCCGGGCTGGACACGCCACGACGCGCGCGACTATGGCGCCGCGCGCGTCCTGTTCCTCACGGCCGATCAGTAGACAGGTGCGGCCTGCCAGCCTTGCGCGGTGCGGCAGAAGCGTTCCTGCGGCAGCGCCTGGCCATTCAAACCGGCCAGCGACAGCGATGCCTGCACCAATTGGCAATTGCTGGCGCCAGGGTCAGCGACCGGTTGATTGACCGTCAAGCCGGCCAATCCCAGGCCCTGCTCGCTTGAAAAACTGCTCGAGAACGGCTGCTGGGCATTCAGCGCCTGGAGATAGCCGCCCTCGATCCGCGCGCGGTCGCGATTGCCGAGATAACGGCACACGACATATGTGCCGACACCGCCGACCGCCCCGCCCAGCACGGCCTTGCCAAGCTTGCCGCGATTGGCCACCACCCCGCCCAAAATCGCACCGACGCCGGCGCCGATCATGGCGTTGCGCATGCAGCTCGACAGGCCGGTGATCCCGAACAAATTGGATTGGCCGCCCGATTGGCCCCAGTTCTTGGCTTGGGCGGGAAACGATTGCGCCTGCGCCACCGGGGCGGCGATTAGGCAAACGGACAAAGCGGCAAAGGCAAGGCGGCGGATCATGGCGGCGGTCCTGGGCTGGTGCGGGTCGATGAGCCCGCGCTGTGCCGCTGGTGGTAACCGCGCCAGTCTGAATGCCGGCTGAGGGCTTGGTCAGCCGGCATTCATCTGGCGATCTAGTCCTTCTGCGTGCGCCCGCGCTCCATCACGCCGCTGCGCGCCTGGGCCACCGCATCCGGCGTGACTTGCGCGTTCGCGCGCGAAGACAGCGCGTGCTCCAGCTTCAGCCCATCGCCGAACGCCACCGCAAAGCCGTCATCAATGATGCGCTTATAGGCCTGCACTTTGTCGGCGGGGGCCGAGGCAATGTCTTCGGCGAGCTTCACGGCGGTTGCCAGCAGCGCTTCCGGCGCGACAACGCGATTGACCAGGCCCCATCGCTCGGCGGTGTCGGCGTCCAGGAAGTTGCCGCTAAGCGACAATTCCTTGGCGCGGTATATCCCAATCACCCGCGACAGCTTTTGCGACAGCCCCCATCCCGGCATGATGCCAACCCGCGCGTGGGTGTCAGCAAAGCGCGCCTTACTGGATGCGATTAGCACGTCACACGCCAGCGCCAATTCAAACCCACCCGTGATCGCCACGCCATTGATCGCGCCGATCACGGGTTTGCGGCAGCGCTCCACGGCTTTCACCGGATTGGCCTCCGGCTCGGTTGCGTTGGCCGCGCCGAGGGCCGAGGCATCCGAGCCCAGCTCTTTCAGATCCAGGCCGGCCGTAAACGCCCGCTCGCCCGCGCCGGTGAGCACGACAGCTTTGATCGCCTCGTCACCGTCGATCTCGGCCATTGCGGCGGCCAGCGCAGCGCGCAAGGCGCGGTTCAGCGCGTTCATCGCTTCGGGCCGGTTAAGGGTGACGATGGCGACTCCGCCTTGTTTGTCGACGGTCAGGGTCATGCAGGCATCCTCAATTCGGAACGGTTGTTGGGTCGGCGGCGGCGGCGCGGGCTTTGAGATCGGCGACCTGCTGCAGAAATGCTTTCACCCCGCCCTCGGGATTGGAGTCCACACTGAGATCGGTGCGGAAACCGCGAATGATCCCTTGCGGGTCGATCACCAAATAGGTCGGCACCCAGCGGATTTGGAAACCGCGATAGGCGTCGCGCCCGGGATCGATCGCGACGGGATAGATTTCGCCCTTTTCGGCGAAATAGGCCTCCAACGAAGGATACTTGCCGGTGCGCGCATCGACGTGAATGGAGGCAAACCGCAAGCCCGGATCCTGGGCAATGGCGCGCACCAGCGCGAAGGTGTGGGGAGCGTCGCGCAGACAATCGCCGCACCAGGCTCCCCAGAAGTACAGGATCGTCCACTGGCCATTGAGGCTCTTTTCGTCGAACGCGCCGCCGCCGAGCTTTTCCAGCGCAAAGGCTGGAGCCGGCTGGCCGAGCAAGGCGTAGATTTGCGGGCGGGGATTGTCTTCAGGCTTCATGGTCACCGCTTCGGGCGCCGGCGCAGCCGCTGGGGCGGCGGGCGGCGTACAAGCGACGAGCGCAAGGCCCGCCGCTGCAAGCATCAGTTTTGGCGGCAAGTCCATGGCTCAAAAAATCTCAAACAGCCCAGCAGCCCCCATACCGCCGCCGACACACATCGTCACCACGCCGCGCTTGGCGCCGCGGCGCTTGCCTTCCATGAGGATATGGCCGGCGCAACGGGCGCCGGTCATGCCATAGGGATGGCCGATCGCGATGGAGCCGCCATTGACATTGTACTTGGCCGGATCGATGCCAAGCTTGTCGCGCGAATAGAGGCACTGCGAGGCGAAAGCTTCGTTCAGTTCCCACAAGTCAATGTCGTCGACCTTCAGGCCATGACGGGCGAGCAGTTTTGGCACGGCAAACACCGGGCCGATGCCCATTTCGTCGGGGCTGCAACCGGCAACCGCAAAGCCGACAAACCGGCCGAGCGGCTCAAGCCCAGCCTTTTCGGCGGCCTTTTCGTCCATCACGACAACAGCGGCCGCGCCGTCGCTCAGCTGGGAGGCGTTGCCGGCGGTGATGAACTTGCCGGGCCCGCGCACCGGCTGCAACGCGGCAAGCCCTTCCAGCGTGGTGTCGGGGCGGTTACACTCGTCACGATCGACGGTGACGTCAACGATGCTTTCTGCCTTGGTGGCTTTATCGACGACCTTCATCTTGGTCTGCATCGGGACGATCTCGTCCTTGAACTTGCCGGCGGCTTGGGCTGCGGCGATCAGCTGCTGGGAGCGCAAAGCGTATTCGTCCTGGTATTCGCGGCCGACCTTGTAGCGCTCGGCCACGATGTCGGCGGTGTCGATCATCGCCATCCACAGATCGGGGCGCATCTGCTGCAAATGCGATTCGGTATAGTGGTGCAGGTTCATATGCCCGCCCATCTGCACCAGGCTGATGCTTTCAACGCCGCCGGCAACGACGACATCGGCATTCTCGTCGGTCACATAGCGCGCGGCCATGGCGATGGCGTTGAGGCCCGACGAGCAGAAGCGGTTGATCGTCACGCCGGCGGCGGTCACCGGCAAGCCGGCATAGATCGCGGCATTGCGCGCGACATTGTGGCCGGTGGCGCCTTCGGGATTACCGCAGCCGATAAAGACGTCCTCCACGGCGGCGGGATCGATTTTGGCGCGGGCCACTGCATGCTGGATGGCGTGGCCGGTCATTGCCGCGCCGTGGGTCATGTTAAAACCGCCGCGGACGGATTTGGCCAGGCCCGTACGGGCGTAAGAGACGATGACGGCATTGCGATGCATGGCGGTTCCTCCAATTTGGCCGCGACCATAGACGGCTTTTCGTCCGCCTCAAGCGCGGAATTGGCGTCCGCCGCAAGGCAGCGTTAACGCTAATTGGGAACTGGTCATTGAGGCCTGTCTGGTATGGTCGCTCCATGAATGGCTTGCGCGCCCCCTTTGTCGCTGCCGGGCTGGCCTTGATCCTGGCGATCGTTCTGGCTGGCTTGAGCGGGCGGCTTTACGATCACTTCGCGGCCGTCGGGATCGGCGCGGCAACGGCCTATTTATGGGCGCAATCGGCCGCGGCGATCGCGGCGGCGGCGTTTCTGGCGCTGTTCTGGCGCCGTCTGGCGCCGGGCCCGCGCCGCATGGCCTATGGCCTGGCGGCTGGTTTTCTGTTTGCCGCCGCAACGGTGATGACCGCATTTGCCTTGGCCGCACCCGGCGGCGGGGTGGCGGTGGCGCCGGCGGAGCGGGCAGTGAGCGTCGGCGCGTTGGGCGTTTGGCTGGCGGGTTGGGTGATCCACGCTTTTGTCGAAGAGGCGCTGTTTCGCGGCGTTGCCCAACCGGCCTTGGCGGCGCGCTTTGGGCCCTTGGTCGGCGTGATCGGCGGGGCGCTCTTGTGGACCTGGCTCCAGGCCGCGCAGGGCTATGCCGGGCCGATCCAGCTTGCGATCAGCTTTCTGGTCGGGTTCGGGTTTGGCGCTTTGGCGTTGCGCTACGGCCTGAGCGCGGCGGTCGGCGCCCATGCCGGCTGGGGTTTTGTTGAGCTGGTGCTGCTGCGCGGGCAGACCGGCCTGATTGACCTGCGCTTCAACGCCGCCGGCGACACCGCCGATGCGCCGACCTTTCTGTTCGTCATGGTCGTGCTAATCGCGGCTTCGCTAACGCCGTTTCAGATTCAGCGCTGGACCACCCCGCCGCGCGGCGGCTGATCACCGAGCGGAACGGTGGCTGATCCTACCCTGTTGCGCGCCGCATCGGCCGCGGCCGAATGGAACGGATCAGAGCCGGAGCCATATAGACCAACCGCCCCGGTTGCCGCACCCGGCCCCATTGCGCCGGAATCATCACCTATGGGCTGGCGCCCAACCGGCTCGGCGCTGCCTGCCGACGGAGCGGAATTCACCGCTTGCGCCAGGCCGCCGCCCGACGCGCCGCCGCCGGACAGCACTTCGGTGCCGCGCTGGCGAATCCACTTGGCGATATCGTCAGCCATGACCCCAGCGACGATCCCGATCAAGGATACCGAGAACGGATTGAGCGCCGCCGAGCCGCCGGTCTGGCCGGGCGCGAAGGCAAAGCCGGCGATCGTGGCGTTGACGACGATGTAGAAGGCGATGGCCGTGCACATGCCGAAAATCATTCGTACGGCGATTTCGGCAAACGTCACGGGATTGGCGCGGCTCATATAGGCTGGGAACAAATACAAAATTCCGCCCAGCGCGCCCATCAACAGCACCAAAGCGATCGATAGAAACTGCGGATGCAACTCCACCAGCGAGGCGCCAATGCCCAATGGGCTCGACTTGATCAGCGCATTGGTTTCGCTGCGGATCGCTTGATAATGCTCATAGCCATCCGGCACCAGCTGCGCCCGGAGCGCCAGGATTTGGCGATCGGCGTCGGCCACAGCCCCGCCGGCGCCGCGGGCGCGGATCTGGGCGGCCTGGGCGTCAGCGGCTGCCTGGGCGGCGTCCTGCTCCAACTGCTGTATGCGCTGCGCCTCGCCGACCAAGGCAAGCACCGTCTGCCTATCGGAGGCCGGCACTCTCGGCGCGCGCGCCACAGCGCTCAAACGGTCGCCCAGGGCGCCCGCATCGGTCAGGCTCGTCGTTGGCTGGGTCACGCCCGCGCGGGCTTCCCAATCCTGCACCTGCACCGCGAGCTGGGCGCCCGCGCTGGCGCTGTCATTGGCGAGCTTTTGAGCGCGCTCTTGAATAGCTTTAAGATCCTGCTCGACCTGCAAGACCTCCCCGCGCTGCATCTCCACGCTTTTCTCGATGCGGGCGATATTCTCTTCCGTGGCGCGAAAATTCTGCACGTCTATGATGCCGTTGGAGGCCGGCGCCAGTTCGGCGAGATTGTATTGAAACGATCGGGCGCTAAACAAAACAGCGTTCGTCGCCAGCGCCAGAACCATAATGATGGCCAGAAACAGGCCAACCAACCACTTGTGAATGCTCATCGCCAGGATCCCCATCCGGTTTGGAGGAGAGCTTAGCGCACTTGGGCGCGCGACGTTAAGACTTTTTCGACCTACACTGCTTGAGACGCTTGCGCTTCAGCGCGCATCTCTGCGACCAGCGCCATCAAGGCAGCCGGTTCATAGGGCTTCAAGAATTGGCCCTGGAACAGGCCGGCTGGCGCTTGCGCCATGCCGTCAGCCGACACCAGCGCAATCGGCGTGGCGCGATTGGGGCCGCCCAGGCGCATGGCTTGCGCTGCGTTGGCTCCATCCATGACAGGCATCCGGCTGTCGAGCAGGATGAGATCGAAACGCTGTGCGGCCGCCTGAGCAACTGCGCTGGCTCCATCGGCCACGGCGGTCACGCGCCAACCGGCGCTCTCCAAGATGCGCGTCAAAACCATCCGGCAGACGGCGTGATCATCCGCGATCAGCGCCGTTCCCGCCAAAGGCGACGCCAGAAGCGCCGGTGGCGCTGGTTGGGCAACGACTTGATCGGGCGCCAAGAGCGGCGTTTCGAGCGTGAACTCGCTGCCGGCGCCGGGGACGGACTGCACTTGCAGATCGCCCTGCAACAGCAAGGCCAGTCGCTTGGAAATCGCCAGTCCAAGGCCCGTACCGCCTTGGGTGCGCGCCACGTCCGCGCCGCCTTGCACGAACGCGACGAACACGCGGTCACGCGCTTCCGGCGCCAGTCCAATGCCGGTATCGCGCACACTCCAGCACAACGCGCCTTCGCCGTTCGCCCGCCGGCCCGCGCGGATGGTGACTTGCACGCCCCCTTGGCTGGTGAACTTGATCGCGTTGGAGATCAGATTGGACATGATCTGGCGAACCCGGAAACTGTCGCCGATCACTTGCATGGGCACATCGGGCGCGATGTCGAGACCAAGGCTTAGCCCCTTGTCGTGCGCGGAAGGACCAAACAGCGTCAACAGCTCGCGCGCCAGCGCCTGCGGGTCATAAGGGGCCTTCTCGATATCCAGCTTGCCGGCTTCGATCTTGGCGAGGTCCAGCAGATCATTCAGCAGCCGCACCTGGGTGTCGGCGCCGACCTGCATGGCGGCGACGAGTTCAGCCTGATCTTCCTGCAAAGCGCTACGCGACAGAAGCGCCAGGGCGCCGCGCATTCCGTTCAAAGGCGTGCGCAATTCATGGCTGACGGTGGAGACGAAATCGGATTTCGCCTGATTTGCCGCGCGGGCGGCCTGGGCATTGGCGAGCGCCTCTTGATGGGCAGCGCGCAGGCTTTGCGCATTGGCCGTCATGGCGTCGAATGCAGCGCGCGCGTGCAGGATAAAGACCAAAATGCCAAACACGACCTGCGCCGCCGTCCAGCCGGCAAGGCCAAAGCCGGCCGCAAGCTGATAGAGCAGCGGCGCAATCATGAAGGCCAACATCGGTATCGCATTGGCCCAAAACACCGCCGGCAGGCTGTGGGCTGTGATCGCGACATGGATGACCGCGCCACACAGCATCAGCAAAGCCACAATCGGCCCCGCGACCGGATCGGCCAGCCAAACGAACGGCGCAATCGCGCCATAGACAATGGCCGCCAAGGCCGCGGTAAAAATCGCCCAATGCTCAACTTGGCGCAGCGTCGCTGGTGCAATTGGCGCTGCGTTCAGCGCGCCAAAGCCGCGAGCCATCATCGATTGGACGAGGGCGAAGGCGACCAGCCACACGCCGGTGATCCACCACAGATCAAACATCGCGCCGAGGCCGACCGCGATCATCGCCACGTTAAGAATGCGTTGCCGACGCGCCGTTTGGCGGGCCAGGCCAAGCCGGCGCAGCGCCGTCAGCCGACAGTCCAAGTCTGCGCTGACCGTCATGTTTGCTTTCTCTATCGCTGGCGATCATTGTTACGCGAAGGCCGAAAAGAAACGGTAAACACCGAATATGGTTCACCCGAACGCTGGGCGCCATCTAGGCCCCCAGGCCGCCCCTACCGTTCCGTGCAAAGTGCGTTAACGTAAGGCCATGACTGCCCCCGCCTCCCCACCGGTGATGCTACGCGACCCGTCGATGGCGTTCCTGGTCATTTATTTGCTTGTCGTGTTCATCGTCGGCCTGGGTGGCGCGACCTTCCTGGCCGGTCAGGGCCGGATGCAGATGCTGATCGCGGAGGGGCTGGCCATTCCGGCGGCTCTGGCGACCGCTTTGTGCGGGGTGCTGGCCGGGGTACATTTGCGCCGCGGTTTGATCAAATCGCGGCTGTCGGTGGCGCTGCGCACGGCCGCGGCCTGGGGCGTGACCGGGGCTGTGTGGCCCTTATCCAATGGCGTCGCGGACCTGATCCTGGGCAACCCGCATGGCAGCGTATGGGGGATGGCGGTGATGGTTGCGCTGGGCGCGGTCGTCGGCGGGGTTGCCGGAATTGTCGCCGGGGCGGCAGGCGCCTTTGCGGCCACCAAATGAAGAGACTTGCATAGGCCCGCTGTGGGCCCGATCTATGCGCTATGGCCTTTCCCCTTGTTCGCGTCACCGGCCTGGAAGCCGGCCCGTTTCTCAATAATCTCCTGACCCAGGACCTGCTGCGCGACCCACAGACGCCGCTGCGCTATGGCGCGCTGCTGACGCCGCAGGGCAAAGTGATCACCGATATGCTGATCTGGCGGCTTGAGGACGGCTATCTGCTCGATGCGCTGGCGCGGCCGGCTTGCGACCTCGCCGCGCATCTGGCCCGCTTCAAGCTGCGCGCCAAAATCGAGATCGCAGTCACCGAAACGCCGCCGGAACTTGCGGCGCAACCAGATCCGCGCTTGCCCGCACTCGGCCAACGCACGCCCGGCGATCGGCCCGATCGCGCCGCGATGATCGCCGCCGGCGCGCCCGATTTGAGCGTGGACTCAGCTCGCGAAGAGGTCTTCGCGCTGGAGGCGCTGCTTGAAGAACTCCACGGCGTCGATTTCCACAAGGGCTGCTTTCCCGGCCAGGAGAATGTCTCGCGCATGAAGCGCCGCGCCACGACGCGCAAGAAGTTCTGCCGCATCGCCTTTCACGGCGCAGCGCCCGCCCCTGGCGCCACGATCACAGCCGGGCCTGCAGAGCTTGGAACCGTGCGCTCTGGCCAGCGCAACAGCGCGCTGGCGCTGATCCGGCTGGACCGCGCGCGGGAAGCGGTGGACAACGGCGTTTCACTGATGGCCGGCGACACCGCCGTGCGGCTCGATCCGCCCGATTGGCTCATTTTGCCGGACAGTGAAGGAGAGACCTGATGTTTGGACAAAGCTGGACCAATATCGGCATCGGCTTCTTCATCGCCTTCGTGCTCGGCTTTTGGGCGGTTCTGCATATAGTGCAAAACGAACGCACGACGCCGTTTTGGAAAGCGGTGTGGGCGGCGGCGGTGTTGCTTGTGCCCTATCTTGGCTGGTTCGCGTGGCTTCTGTTTGGCCCACGCGCGACCAAGAAGAACATCCTGTGAGCGGGCCGCGCTGCGGCTGGGTGCAGCCGGCCGATGACGCGCTCTATTGCGCCTATCACGATGAAGAATGGGGCGTGCCGGAACGCGATCCGCGCGCGCTTTATGAAAAGCTGATGCTTGATGGCATGCAGGCCGGCCTTGCCTGGATCACCATCCTGCGCAAGCGCGAGACTTTGCGCGCGGCGTTCCGCGATTTCGCGCCGGAAAAGATCGCCCGCTTTGGCGACAAAGACATCGACCGCCTGCTTGCCGATCCCGGCATTATCCGCTCGCGCGCCAAGATCAACGCGACCATCGCCGGCGCGCGCATCTGGCTCGATATGCGCGAAGCGGGCGAAGATTTTTCCGCGTATCTCTGGGGCTTCGTCGATGGCCGCTCGATGCAAAACGGCTGGAAACATTTCCGCGACGCGCCAACCCAAACCGATCTCTCCGTCGCGATCTCAAAGGACCTGAAACGCCGCGGCTTCAAATTTGTCGGCCCGACCATCGTGTATGCGTTCATGCAAGCCGTCGGCATGGTCAACGACCATGAAGTCACCTGCCCGCGCTGGGCGGCGGTGAAGGCGATGGGGTGAGCGTGGCGATTCCAACCTTGCACACGCAGCGCCTGATCCTGCGCGCGCCGCAGGCGGATGACTTTGCGACCTATCACGATTTCTTTGCGGATGCGGAAGCGTCCGGCTTTTACGGCGGACCGCTCAATCCGGCGGCGGCGTGGCGCAAGCTCGCCATTGATCTTGGCCACTGGGCGCTGCGCGGCTACGGCATGTGGTCTTTGGCCGATCGCGACAGCGCCAGGATGGTCGGCTCCTGCGGGATCGTTTGGCCTGAGGGCTGGCCGCGCCACGAATTGACCTGGTGGATCACGCCCGATGCCCGCCGGCGCGGTTTTGCTGAAGAAGGCTCGCGCGCGGCGATCGCGTGGGCCTATAGCGCCGGCGGCTTCGCCCAGGTCGAAACCCATATGAACGACGCCAATGACGCCGCCCGCCATCTCGCTGAAAAACTCGGCGGCGTGGTGATTGCGCGCGCAACCTTTCCCGACGGGATCGCGCCCAATGTCTATCGGCTGCCGGCGCAGGGTTGAGCGCTGAGCGCCCGGATCAGCGCTTGCGATTCGGCTGGCGGCGCCTGTTAGATGCGCAGATAGGCCGAGCGATCCAAGGTGCGCGACAACAACCCAAGGCCGACCAGATCCCGGCGCAACATGGCGGCGTCGCCAAAGCCGAGCAGCGCGTTCAAACGCGCGCTGATCTGGCGTTCGCTTAGGCTCTCACGCGCCAGCAGGCGGGCCCACAGCGCCCACAGACAAAGCCTCTGCACCGCGGGCTTTGCGGGGACGCTGAGCGGCGCCGGCGTTGCGATCGCCGCCCTGGCGGCGTTCGGCGCGGCGGCGCGCAGCGTTTCATGATTGCGATAATCGGCTGCGCGGGCGAGCAGATTGAGCATCGGCCCATGGCTTGCCGGCTGCGGCGATTGCGCCAAAGCGCAGGTCAGAAATCACCCGACCTCGGGGATGTCGCCGGCGACATCGGCAAGAGGCGTTCGGGGCTTCACTCACCCCTTGCGCGCGGGGCGTTGCGTGGGTCATTGCTTGACGGGGCCGCGCGAAACGAGCGGGCTTGACGACGGAATGGCTGATTTCGCTCCCTTGCGGAACAGCGACGCCTCGGTGAACTGCCGACCCGGCGCAAGTTTAGCCAACCGCGCCAAAGGCGAAAGGGTCAATCAACGCGCTTGACGGCGCAGGGCGTGCGCGGTTTGGCTAACTGAAACGGGGAAGATCCATGAAGACTTTGTTGGGCGTGGCCGCGCTCCTTGCCTTACCGCTGACGCTTGGCGGGTGCGCAAGCCCCAATGCGGTTGACGCGGCCAAGCCGTCCACAGCGCCCGCCGCCACGGCCGCGCCCTATACCGGCGTTCTGGTCAAACGCACGGCGCTGGTGGTCAGCTCGATCGACCGCAGCTTGACGATCTACCGCGACATTCTCGGCTTCGAGCTCAACGGCATCACCAACTCCAAGCCGACCAGCTACAGCTATGACGTGTTCCTCGTCCCGCGCGAAAAGCCGATCCGGTTTGCCACCTTCAATTCCGGCCCGGACCAGACCCGCTCATTGGCGATGATTGAAAGCGCAGGCGTCACCCACCGCAATGACGACGGCGTGCGCCCAGTTGCCCTGGTGCTCAACGCCAATGGCCGGCTGGATGAGATCATGGCCAAGATCAAGGCGCTTGGCTTGAAAACCGTCGCGCCGCGGCCGCTGCCCTCGGCCACCCAGGGTGAGGGCGTGGAGACCGCCTTTGTTGACTACGACGGCCATCTTGTCGTTCTGTATCAATTCCCAAATCCTGATCGTCCAAACAAGAGTTGAGCCCATCCATGGTCCGTTTCGCCGCCGCCGCCGCCGCCCTTCTCAGCATCGCCGCCTGCGCCGGCGGGCCTGTGCGGAGCGCCAATTTCGACCCGATGACCTGCAAGGTCTATACGCCCAAAGCCGGCGAGCCGGAGTTCAACGCCGATTGCTTGCGCGCTGCCCAGGCCAGCAACGAAGCTTATAAGCGTGAAGCCGCCCGCGCCGCGGCCGCCCGCGCCAAGGAAGCCGCCAAGAAGGGCGGCAGCTGAAATCGGTTCAGTTCGACCATACGGCCGCAAGCTGCATTTCCCCGCATGACGGCGCGGGCGCATCGGTCTATGACCACCGCTTTCGCCGTTGAAGGAACACAGCCATGACCATAGTGGCGATCAGCGCGACCGGCCTTTTCACGCCAGCGCAATCCATTTCCAACGCCGAGCTGGTTGCTGCGTTCAATGCCTATGTGGAGCTGTTCAACACCGAAAACGCCCGCGCGATCGCGGCCGGCGAGATGGCGGCGCTGGCGGCGTCTTCGGTCGAGTTCATCGAAAAGGCGTCCGGCATCAAGGCGCGCTATGTGCTCGACAAGGCCGGCGTGATCGATCCCGCGACCATGTGCCCGCGCCTGCCTGAGCGCGGCAATGACGAAATCTCCGTGATGGCTGAAATCGGCGTGGCGGCGGCAACCGAAGCGCTCAAGCGCGCCGGGCGCGCGGCCAAGGATGTCGATGCGGTGCTGTGCGCAGCCTCCAATATGCAGCGCGCCTATCCCGCCATGGCGATCGAAATCCAAGGCGCGCTCGGCATGGACGGCTTTGGCTTTGACATGAATGTCGCCTGCTCGTCGGCGACGTTTGGCATCCACACCGCCGCCAGCATGATCGCCGCTGGACAGGCGCGCTCGATCCTCGTCGTCAATCCGGAAATCTGTTCGGGTCATCTCAATTGGCGCGACCGCGACAGCCACTTCATTTTCGGCGATGTCGCCACCGCTGTCTTGGTCGAAAGCGCCGAGATCGCGCCAGCCGGGGCGTTTGAAATTGTCGGCGCGAAACTGAAAACCAAATTCTCCAACAATATCCGCAACAATTTCGGTTTCTTGAATCGCACAGCGCCCGAAACCGCCGCAGCGGCGGACAAATTGTTCGTCCAGGAAGGTCGTAAGGTGTTCAAGGAAGTCGTGCCGATGGTGGCCGAGATGATCCAGACCCATATGGGCGAACTGGGTTTGAGCGCAGCCGGCCTGAAGCGACTGTGGCTGCACCAGGCCAATGCGAACATGAACCGCCTGATCGCTGAACGCGTGCTCGGCCATGAAGCCAGCGACGAGGAAAGCCCAACCGTTCTGGACACCTACGCCAACACCTCCTCGGCCGGCTCAATCATCGCCTTCCACAAACACAGTAGCGATTTCAAAGCCGGAGACCAGGGCCTAATCTGCAGTTTTGGCGCTGGCTATTCGGCCGGCACCGTGTTTGTACGCAAGGCCGCGTGAGCGGCCCGCTGATCTCCCCGCGCGGCGCGGCGCACGCTATTGAATCCGGCGAACGCTTTATGCCGAAATTCGACGCCGCTGGCCTCATTCCCGTGGTCACGCAAGACGCTGAAACCGGCGCGGTGTTGATGCTTGCCTGGATGAACGCCGAAGCGATCCGGCTGACTTTGGAAACCGGCCGCGCGACCTATTGGTCGCGCTCGCGGGCAGCGCTCTGGGTCAAAGGCGAAACCAGCGGCCATACCCAATCGGTTATCTCGCTCCGCGTCGATTGCGACCAGGATTCGCTGTTGCTGCGCGTGCGCCAATCCGGGCCCGCCTGCCACACGGGTGCGTCGGATTGCTTTTATCGCACCGTGGCGGCGGATGGCGCACTGCGCCGCTAATTCGTAACGGCAACGGCAGGCGCAGGCAACGTAGCGCCGGCCTTCACGAACTTGACCAACACGCGCTGCCCCACCAGCACCTGCGCCTTTTCAGCGTCCACGACCACTTCCACCACACGCTCATCGGTTTGGCGCGAGGGTTCGTCCGATTGCAGCTTGCGGGCTCCAAACACATCCGCAATGCGCAGCACGCTGCCGGGATAGGATTGCGTTTGATCCGCTTCCGGCACAATTTCCACGGTCATGCCGACCTTCACTTCGCGCAGCGAGCGCTCTTCGACTTCGGCGCGGATGATGCGCGGCATGCGTGGCTGAAGCTGGAACATTGGCGTCACTTGCAACGTGGACGCGCCCGAGCCCGGATTGGCGTAGCGGCGCACGATGCGGCCATCATCAGGCGCACGCACCACATGTTGCTCGACCGTGAAATCAGCTTGCGCCAAGGCCGCGCGCGCTTGTGCAATTGCGGCCTGCTGCACGTCCATCGCGCTCTGGGCGGTGCGCACAGCGTCGCGGGCGTTTTCGATGCGCTGGGGCGACACCAGTCCCTGCGCGGCGAGCGCTTCCTGGCGCACAACATCGCGCTTGGCGGCGGCGAGTGCGGTATCGAGCGAAGCGAGCTGGGCGCTGGCCTGTTGCAAAGTGGCGGCGGCGCGGTTGCGCGCCAGGCGCGCTTCCTTGTCGTCGAGGCGCGCAAGCACGCCGTCTTTTTTCACTTCATCGCCTTCGCGCACCAGCACCTCTTTGACAATGCCCGGCTGGCGCGCGGCGATGTCGACAAGCCCGCCCTCAATGTCAGCGCGCCCGGCCGCGATCGCCACATAGGGCGAGGCCGCTTCCGCCTTGGCGGCGTCTTCCTTTTTCTGCGCATCCGTCTTGGGCTTTTCACCGCCGCAAGCGGAGACGCCAAGCGCCAGAACGAGCGCCAGAGCATGGATCGGGATAAGTTTCGCGGCCATCAGTGAATGCCCTTGAACGATGCCGGATCGGCGTTTTGCGAAAGAATGAGACCATCTTCGATGGTGATGATCCGATCAGCATAGGACGCCAATCGAACATCATGGGTCACGCACAGAACGCTCGCGCCCTGGTTCTTGGCCGAGCGGCGCAGCAGCGCCATGACATTGGCGCCGTTTTCGCCGTCGAGTGCAGAGGTCGGCTCGTCGGCGAAGATCAGTTTCGGCGATTTGGCGAGTGCGCGAGCAATCGCCACGCGCTGCTTTTCACCGCCCGACAATTCGGCCGGGCGCTTGTGCATCAGCTTGGTGAGGCCAACTTCGCCCAGAGCGTGATCAGCGGCGGCGCGGGCCTGCGATTTGGTCAAGCCCTGATACTTCAACACGGTTTCCACCTGCTGGCGGGCGGTGAGCGCGCCGAACAGATTGAAGCCCTGAAAGATGAAGCCGCAATAGGCCAAGCGGAACTTGTCGATCTCGGACTTCTTCATCTCCCAAAGGGTTTCGCCCAAGGCAAACACATCCCCGCTGTCGGGTTGCAACAGGCCTGAAATCGCGGCCAGCAGCGTTGATTTGCCCGACCCCGACGGCCCCATGACCAGCACGATTTCGCCTTCAGCCACGGCGATATCGACGCCCTTGAGCACCTGGGTTTTGACCTTGCCGGTCTTGAAGCTCTTTTCGAGCCGGGTGGCGGAAAGGGCGGCGTTCATCGCAGGAGATCCGCTGGTTGGCTTTGCTTGAGGACGCCGAGCGAAAACACCCCCGACGCCATGGCGATCGCCATCAGCATGACGGCGCAGATCATGATCCAGGTCGGCATGAAGCCAAACGGCACATTGCCCAGATCGGCGAGCAGCTTGAGCAGCACGATCACTGCGCCAGTGGCGATCAGCCCAACAATCCCGACCCAGAACGAAATCTCGATCACCACCAGCCGGAGCGAGCCCATTGACACCCCGAGCGCGCGCAACGAAGCAAGCTCCTTGATATTGGCCAGGATCGCCCCGCGCAGGGTTTGCCAGGTGATCATCACGCCGACAAAGAAGCCAAGGCCGGTGGCGGCGTACATGAACAGCGCGATGATCCCTTCCTGCAGGAAGCTGTCGAGGGTCGCGGCGCGCAGCTCCTTCTTAGTCCAGGCGCGGTATTGGCCGTCAGCAATTGCGTTCAATTCATCGCGCACGGCTTCGGCCTGTTTGGGATCGCGGATCTTGACCATCAGCGGCCCGAGCCGACTGGAATTGGCCCGCCCCATCTGGCGCAGCGTCTGGCGCGACATGATGATCTGGGGATTGTCGATGCTTGGATAGCCGGTGATCACCGCCGCCACCCTCACCTGGCGGCCATTGAAGGTCGCCACGTCGCCCGGTTTCACGCCGATCTTTTTCAGATTGGAGCGGTCCACCGCGATATTGAACGGCACCTCCAAAGCGGCGCGGGTGTCTTCGCTGAAATCGATCGGCAAGGTGACGGCGTTGGGGATGGGATCGATGATCGACACCCCGACATTGCTCGGCTCGGTCTTGCCGGGGCCGAAGAAGCGGCCCCAATCGCCGTCCAGATCGCGGACCTCGACGACATTGGAGTTAACATAAACCAGCGGCAGAACCCGGGCCGGCAGGCCGCCGGAATTGTTCAGGGACTTTGCCCCCTTGGGCAACACCATGATGTCAGCGCGGGAGCGGTCGATGGTGGCGGTAAAGCTGTCGATCAGACCGACAAACAGCCCCGACATGCCCAAAACCAGCACACCTGCCGACGCAAGCGCAACGATCGCGGCCATGTAGCGGCGCCACTCAAACAGCAGGGTGGACAGTGCCAGGCTCAAAACTTTGCCCCTTTTCGATGCGGACTTATCAATAGTCGATAAGACCCCGCATACACGCTTCCCCCCTGAGATGCAGCCCCTTGGCGGTTCGGTTGCACAGAAGTTGCAGGGACACGGATGATTTTGCTTAGGAGCTCTTGATGCGTTTTGCCTTGCTTGGCGCCTGCGCCACCCTGTTCAGCCTGGCCGCTTCAGGCCAAAGCGCACCGCCCCCGGCCGGCCCGCCTGCTGCAGAGGTCGGCGCCGGCCTGCCCAATTATATGGTGGTTGAGGGCCAGTACCCCCGCGAGGAGGGAGGCCAGCAGGCCCTCACCGTGGTTTGCCCCGGCAACCATGTTGTGCTCGGCGCCGGCTATACCGCCTTGGTGCGCAGGCCCGCCAAAGCCGGCCAGCGCCGCGGCGCGCTGCGCGAAGGCGGGCTGTCGAGCGTGCGCTCGATGCCGGATATGGGCGGACGCGCTTGGCGGGTTGAGGCCGTCTCGCGCGAGGCGCTGGCGATGAAAACCAATTGGCGCCTGGTCGTGCGCGTGGTGTGCATGGCGCCGATCCGCTAAACGGACATATTTGCCTCAAACACGCCGCGCGCGATCGCCCGCGCCAGACAATCGGCGGCAAGATTGCCAAGCCGCGCCAGCGCCAGAGCGCGCGGCCCGTTGAGCGGCTTGGCGCCTGACGCCAAGGCAAAGATCACATCGCCATCGGTCGGTGCAAACACCGGTCGGACGGCGCGCGCCATGCCGGCAGACGCCATCTGGGCCAGCCGGCGGGCCTCACCCTTGTCGAGCGCCGCATCGACCGCCACGACCGCGAGCGTGGTGTTCTGGCGCAGGCCCGGATTGAGCTTGGCGGCCCCCCAATCGTCGGGGTCGAAGCCGAGCTGGGCCGGCGGGCGCACGCCGCCGAACTCGCCGTCGATCTCAAACGGCCAGGCCCAGAAAGCCCGGGTCCCCGGAATCTGCACCGACCCGAAACTGTTGACACAGGCGAGAGCGGCTACCGTGTAGCCGTCATCAGTGACCACACTGGCGCTGCCCTGGCCGCCGGCCAGCGCCCCGGCCCGGGCGCCAAAGCCGGCGCCTGCCAGACCCTGCGGCGTGAACGCGCCCAATCCGGCAAAGGCCTGACGCGCCAAGGTTCGGTAAGGCGGCGCATCGCCCCAGTCCTTGGCTGCGCCATTGGCGAGATCGTAAAGGATCGCGGCCGGCACAATCGGCGAGGTCGGAACGCCGGGCCGGTCGACCAGCCGAAAACCGCGCCCGCGCGCGCCAAGCAGCGCCGCTGTTTCGTCTGCCGCCGCCAGACCGTAAACCGAGCCGCCAGCCAGAACGAGCGCGTCAATGGCGTCGACCACGCCTTCGGGATTGAGCGCCTCGATCTCGCGCACGCCGGGGCCGCCGCCGCGGAGATCCGCGCCGCACACCCAGCGCCCGTCCGGCACGATCAAGGTTACGCCGGTTCGCAAACGCGCATCCGCCGCACAACCGATCTGCAGCCCGGCAATGTCCGTCAAGGCGTTGTGCGGGCCGGGCCGGGCGCTCATGGCGTGGCCGGCATTTCGGCAGCGCCAGCCAAAGCACTGGCCGGATAATGCACCCCGACCATGCGCCAATTGGTCAGCCCATTGCGTTTGAACTTCAGCCGCACCAGTTCTGCGCGCGGCTTCTTGCCGTCCGGAATGGCGACCTCCAACTGACTGAGCGACGTCAGCTGGCCATTGGTGAGCGTGGCGCTCAACAATTGCGGCGTGGTGAGCAGCTTTCGGTCTTCGCCGGACGACGGGGTCAAAAGGGCCGCCATGCCTTCGGGCGTGGCGATCCGGTCCACGATCGCGTTGATCGGGGCGGCGACGAAATTGCGCGCCACGCCGACGGCGGTTTCATCCAGACCCTGTTTGCGCATTTCGGCATCAAACATCGCCTTCAGCTCATCTGACACATCGGTGCGCAGGGCGACGAAATCAATGTTACTTTCCAAAGCCTTGGCGTCAGCGCGTTGCATCGCGTCCAGGGTGGCGACCGCCGCCATATAGGCCGGCCCGAACGCAGCACCCGCCAGCGCAACAATGGCCGCAACCGCAGCAATCCAGGGCAAAGGTGAGGGACGATCTTTAGGCCTTGGCATGTGCTTTCCCCGCGACTGTTTGCATGTCGGCTTATCAGCATGGCTGGCGCAGCGCAAAAGCCGGGTTATGGTCGCAGTATGATCCGTTTGCTTCCCCGCGCCGCTGTGGCGGCTGTCGCCCTCGCGTACCTGACCATGCCCGGCATGGCTCAAACCGCACCCCAGGCGCCCGCCGCCGCGCCCTTGCCCAAGGCCGCCATCGCCGACAAGGCCGCAGGCATGGTTACGGCCGCCGATCCGCGCGCGGTTGCCGCCGGCCAAGCCATGCTCAGCGCCGGCGGTTCAGCCACCGACGCCGCCATCGCAACCATGGCCGTGCTGGGCCTGGTGGAGCCCCATTCCGCAGGATTGGGCGGCGGCGGCTTCGTGATGGCTTATGATCCCGTCAAGCGCCAGGTCAGCGCCTATGACGGCCGCGAAAAGGCCCCCGCCGGCGCCGCAGGAGATATGTTCATCGGCGCTGACGGCAAGCCGATGAACTTCCGTGAAGCCGTGGTCAGCGGCAAAAGCGTCGGCACGCCAAGCCTGATCGCCATGCTGAAACTGGCCCACGACAAGCACGGCAAACTGCCCTGGGCCAAGCTGTTTGATCCCGCGATCAAGCTGGCCGATGACGGCTTTGTCGTGTCGCCGCGGCTCAACCAGATGATCAGCTTTGCCAATGGCCGCGGCGGGCTCGCCAGTGCAGAGGCGCGCGCCTATTTGCTCGGCGCCGACGGCAAACCGCTGCCGGTTGGAACGGTGCTGAGGAACTCGGATTATGCGGCAAGCCTGCGCGCCATCGCCCGGCAAGGCCCGCGCGCCTTGAGCCGCGGGCCGATCGCTGACGCGATCGTGAAATCGGCGCAAGCTGGCCCGGTTGGCGGCGCCCTCAGTCTCGCCGATCTGCGCGCCTATAAGCCGCGGGCGGTGACGCCAGTGTGCGGGCCTTATCGCGGTGTGCGCGTGTGCGGTTTCCCGCCGCCTTCGAGCGGCGGCTCGACCGTTCTGCAAATCCTCAGCCTCTATGAACGCGTCCGGCCAAAGCCGGACGGGCCGGGCAATGCCGATGATTGGGCAGCGTTCCTGTGGGCGAGCCGGCTTGGCTATGTCGACCGCGACTATTACGTCGCCGACGATGAGTTCGTGCCGGTGCCAACCTATGGCCTGATCGACGCCGCCTATCTCAACGAACGCGCCAAGCTGATCGATCTCACCAAGGCCGCGCCCGCCCAGATCGCGCCGGGCGATCCGTCCAAGCAAGTCGGCGGCGAGAGCCTGATCGGCCGATGGGGATCGGATGGGGCGTTCCCGACCACCGGCACTACCCATCTCACGGTGGTTGACGCCGCCGGCGGGGCGGTGGCGTTGACCGCCACGGTGGAAAGCATTTTCGGCAGCCAGCGCATGGCCGGCGGATTTTTCCTCAATAACCAGCTGACGGATTTCGCGCTCAATCCCACGCTTGGCGGCAAGCCGGTGGCCAATGCAGTCGCACCCGGCAAGCGCCCGCGCAGCTCGATGGCGCCGACCATCATCCTCGGGCCAGAGCGCGACCTCGTTGGCGTGATCGGATCGCCCGGCGGGTCAGCGATCATTGCCTATGTCGCCAAAACCGTCATCGGCGTGGTCGATTGGAAGCAGACCATGGCCGACGCCATCGCGCTGCCCAATCTCGTCACCCGCGGCGCAGTGGTGCGCACCGAGATGGACAAGCTCGATCCCGAAATCGCCCGCCAGCTCACCGCCCGCGGCTGGACCTTGCAGCCAACCACCTTGGAGACGTCCGGCCTGCATGGCGTGCGGATTTTGCCGGACGGGCGCCTTGAAGGCGGCGCCGATCCGCGCCGCGAAGGCACGGCTGGCGGCGCGGATCCGCCGCCGCGGCGGCGCTGAGGAGCCGGGGCCATGGCCGCTGACCTCGCCATCATTGGCGGCGGCCCGGCCGGCCTCTTTGCGGCGCTGGCCGCCGCCCGCCACGCGCCGCGTTGGCGGGTGATCTGGCTGCGCGCCGCCAAGCCCGATTTCGGCCCGGCCTTCGCCACCCGCAGCGACAGCCATCTGCTGAATGTTCGGGCCGCCCAGATGGGCGCCCTGGTCGACGAGCCAGACGATTTCGCCAACTGGCTGTCTGGCGTTCAGGGCGGCGATCACGGCAAGACTTTCGCGCCGCGGTGGCGGTACGGCGCCTATCTGCAGGACCGGATGAGCCGCCTGCCGGCGACCTTCGAAACGATCGACCAACCGGCCCGCGCCGTGCGCCACGGCCTGTTCAATTGGCGCATTGCGCTTGCGCAAAACGGGATCGTGCGGGCGCGCCGACTGGTGATCGCGCCGGGCTTGGCGGCGCCGCCCGATCTTGGCCCTTTGCCGTTGGGTGTGGTCGGTGATGTGTGGGACTGGTGGCTCAAGCGCCAGCCGGATTGGCGCGTGCCCCGCGACACCGAAACTGTGCGCATCCTGGGCGGCGGCTTGACTGCGGTGGACATGGCGCTTGGCCTGCGCGAGCGCGGCTTTACCGGCCGGATCGATGCGGTGTCGCGCGCCGGGGTGTGGCCGCATGTCCATGCCGAGGCGCCGGCGCTTCGGGCGGCGGACGCCGAGCTGTTGGCCGAACGGCTGAGCGCTTGTCAATCGGGGGCCGCCCTGGTGGGCCAGCTGCGCGACGCCGCCGCAGCGGGAGCCGACTGGCGCACCTTGATGGACAGTCTGCGGCCCCACACAAACACGATTTGGACCGCCCTGCCCGAGCCTTTGCGCGATCGCCTGCTGCGCCACGGCTTTGCGCAGTGGAACCGCCATCGCCACCGCATGGCGCCCGAAATCGCTGAACGGCTCGCCGCCGATGACAAGCTCACATTGCGGCGCGGCCGCGCCTTTAGCGATATCCACGGCGTACGCATCAACGGCCAGCCCGCCCCGCCGGCGGCGCTGACCTTGATCTGCACCACCGTGCTGGGCCGCGATATGCTCGCCGCCCATCCGCTGCTTGCCCGCATGGTCAAGGACGGCTTTTTGGCGCGCGAGCCGCTCGGCATTGGCGTTGCGCCGCCGAACCGGCGCGACCTTGCCGTGATCGGCGCGCCCTTGTTTGCGGCGCTGTTTGAAACCACCGCCGTACCAGAGCTGCGCGCCCAGGCCGACGCCGCCATCCGCCGCTGGCTGTAGCGACTTCAGCCAAAGTGCGGCCGAATGGCGCTTGCCCTGGACAAATTTGCGAGTTAGTCGCAATCTCAACGGAGTTGAGAATGCCTCGCAAGAACAAGTGCCGCCGCTTGCCTTTGATCGCCCTGGCTTTCACCGCGCCTGCCTGGGCGCAAAGCCCGGCCGTCCCGGCCGAAGACATCGTCGTCGTCGGCACAGCGGTGAAACGCGAACTGGCCGACGTTGAAGGCGCCAAGATCTATGCCGGCAAGCGCCCGCAAGTGGCGGTCTTGGCCGACCTGCCGGCCTTGCCATCAAACGCCACGCGGCAGGCATTTTCCGAAATTTCCGGGGTGATGATCTCGGAGGTGTCGAACAATGCCTGGGCTTCGATTAGCTATCGCGGCCTAGGCGAGCCGCATGAAAGCTGGAACGTCCTCGTATTGCAGGATGGCGCGCCGGTGTCGCCCGACATGACCTCCTACCCGGCGGCCTATTTCATGCCGCCCATGGACATAGTGAGCCGCATCGAAGTGCTGCAAGGGGGCGCAGGCCTGTTGTACGGCCCCCAACCGGGCGGCGCCATCAATTTCGTCTCCGATTATGATCCAGGGCCGGACCATCGCGGCGAGCTGAAACTCACCGGCGGCGATTTCGGCGCGCGGGCCGGGCTCTTGCGGACGGGCCTGGGCGACGGCGCCTGGCGGGTAAGCGGCTATGGCCGGATCACCCAAAGCGACGGGCCGCGGCGGGCCAATTCCGACAGCGACCAGCGCAGCCTTGGCCTTACCGGACGCTATGCCGGCGAGCGCTGGAGCATCAACCTGACGCTCGACGCATTCGACGCCGCCTATGGCGAGCCGGGCGGCTTGAGCGCCGCACGCCTTGGCGCCGATCGCCGCGCGGTGTCCACGCCGCTCGACCGGATCGAGATGTCGCGCACCGCGCCGAGCGCACGGCTCACCGCCGATCTCGCCGATTGGCGCCTGGAGGCGACCGGCTTTGCCGCCTGGATTTCGCGCACCAGCAAACGCCAAACCGGCGGCGCGTTCGGCCAACCGACGCCCGGCGCCAATGTGCTGATCCATCAGACACAGGAATTTCAAACCCAAGGCCTTGATGTGCGGCTGCGGCGCGACTTTGACGCCTTTGGCTCGCTGCAAAGCGCCACGTTTGGCGCGCTGCTGTTCAACAGCGATGCTCCGGTGCGTGTCGAAAAAGGCGCAAGCGCGAGCGACGGCGGAGGAACGGCTGGCGCGCTTTCCCGCACCGATCGCAGCGGCGAAGCGCGCGCGCTGTTTGGCGAAGTACGGCTCGGCTTTGGGCCGCTGATCCTGACGCCGGGTGTGCGAGTGGAAAACGTTCGCCAAGACGTGGCCGAGCGTTTGGACCTGGGCGTCGGCGCAACCACCGGCGGCCCGCCGGGGCCGGCCAATGGCGCATTGTCGGCCAAGGCCAGCGACGAGGCCGTGACGCTGTGGGGCCTGGGCGCCTGGATCGACGCGACGCCTCAATTGCGCCTGATCGCAAACGTTTCGACCGGTTATAAGCCCAAGCTCTTCAATGACGGCGTGACGTTTCAAGCCGGCGTCGACGCCGCGCCAACTTTGGCGCCAACCCATTCGCTGATCGCGGAGGCCGGCTTCAAGGCGCGCCCCACGGCGTGGTCGGCGATCGAAGCGCTTGGGTTCTTTGCGCGGCTGGAAGATCAGGTCGGGCTGCTCGGCGGGCCGCTACCGGCGAATGCGCGGTTTGGCGCAGTGAACGCTGGCGGGGCGCGGCGCACCAATGTCGGCACGATGGGGAATACCGGCGTCGAATTGTCCGGCGCGGTGGCGCTATTTGGGCAGGATGGCGGGCTGTTTGGCAAGCGCGCGGATCAGTTGCGGCTGCAGGCCAATGCGCAGGTGCTCCATGCCGAATTTGTCGAAGGCGCAGCCAAAGGCTTCACCCCGCAATACGCGCCGGACCTGATCGCGCGCGCCTCATTGATTTATAGCCGGCCGAATGGCGCAAAGGCGGCGCTGTTTGTGACCCATGTTTCGGCATTGTCGGGCGTTGACAATGGGACAGCGGACTTTGCGATGCCGGCCTCCACGGTGGTGGACGCCAGCGTGGATTGGCCGCTCACGCCGAGCATCGCGTTAACCGGCGGGATGAACAATCTGTTCGACGAGGCCTATGTCAGCCGCATCCGGCCAGGCGCCGGCGGCGGGGCTGATCCCGGCGCGCCGCGCAACCTCTATGCCGGGCTGACGCTGCGGTTTTGATATCCCTCAGCGCAAGGCCCGGTCCAAGGCGGTTCGCAATTCGGCTGCATCCGGCGCCACTTTCGACGCAAAGGCCGCAACCGGCCGGCCGCGGCGGTCGATCAGGATCTTGTGGAAGTTCCAACGCGGTTGCGCCGCCGAACCGAGCTGGGTTGTCGCAAAGCGATAAAACGGATGGGCGCCGCGCCCGCTGACCACGGTTTTCGCCGCCATCGGAAAGCGCACACCGTAATTCAGTTCGCAGAAGTCCTTGATCTCCTTTTCCGTGGCCAGCTCCTGATTGAAATCATCGCTTGGCACGCCGATCACAACCAAACCCTGTTTGGAGCGCGCATCGGCGAGCGCCTGCAGGCCTTTGAGCTGGGGCGTGAAGCCGCATTTCGACGCGGTGTTGACGATCAAGATCGCCTTGCCGCGATAGGCGCTGAGATCGATTTCGCCGCCGGTCAGGGCCGGAAAGCGAAAGTCATAGGAGCTGGCCGCCACGCTTGGAATGGCTGGGGCTTTGGGCGGCTTGGGCGGGGTTGGGCCCTGGGCAAAGGCCGGCGCGGCCAACAGAACCGCAGCCAGGATCATAGCGCGCATGTAACATCTCTTTCATGGGAACCATAAGGGTGGGACGGGCCGGGCAAAAGGCAAGCGGGGTGATTTTTGGCCCCCCTGCCGCTATGTGTAAGCCACGCCCCGGCCAAACCTTGAAGGGTCTGTTATGCTGTTTCGCAAAAAGCCTCTCGCCATCCCGACCGCCGCCGAGGCGCTCGCTGGCCGCGCTGTCCCGATCGCGGTGACCAACCGCCACGCCGTCACTGGCCGCCCAATCGCCCCGCCTTTCCCTGAGGGACTGGAGGAAGCGATCTTCGCGCTTGGCTGCTTTTGGGGGGCGGAGCGGAAATTCTGGCAGACTCCGGGGGTGTTTTCGACCGCCGTGGGCTATGCCGGCGGGCCAACGCCCAACCCGACCTATGAAGAGGTCTGTTCCGGCCGCACTGGCCATACCGAAGTGGTGCGCGTGATCTTCAATCCGGCCGAGGTCAGCTATGAGCAGCTCTTGAAGGTGTTCTTCGAAAACCACGATCCCACCCAAGGCATGCGCCAGGGCAATGATATCGGCACGCAATATCGCAGCGCGATCTACGCCATCAGCGAAAGCCAACTCGCCGCCGCCCACACGGCAGCCGACGCCTATGGCCAAGAACTCGCCCGCGTCGGCTATGGCGCAATCACCACCGAAATCGCGATGGCCGGGCCGTTCTTCTACGCGGAAGACTATCACCAGCAATATCTCCACAAAGTGCCCAACGGCTATTGCGGCATTGGCGGCACCGGCGTGAGCTGTCCGATTGGCGTGGGCGTGAAGGCATAAAGCCAGCGCCAGCGGCCGCGCTTGGACAGGCCGCAAGGCGGTGAGAGATGTCTTGATTTGAGGCGGGCTAAAGCGGCGCGCGGGCGGACTTCTTGACGGCGGATGGTCCGCAGCGGGCGCGCCGCCACCGTGTTCGCGAAGTTAAGAGTGGACCGCGACGCGATCGCCGGGCGCGGCTGGGACTTTGCGCCTGCGCCACGCGCATCGGCTACTTTCTGCGCCGCGCGACGGCGCGCCCCCCAGGCGATCAAGGCCTTATCAGGCAAACCGGCGCGGCAGCGCCTTGCGCGGCCAGCATGAAGCGCAGACCAAGGGCGAAATCGCGCTCCAGGCGCGTCAAGCTGCGGTGAAGATCGCTCGGCGCGCGCGCGCCGGAAAACCAAGGCGCCGGCGCCCACAGCATCTGGACCAGCCTGAGCAGCAGGTTCAGGCGGACGAAAAAAGTGGACGGCTGGGTCATGGCGCAGAGCATGGACCGCCGCGCAAGCCGGTCGGATTGCTTGGCGCGGCGGCGCGCGTCTCGCCATTTGGCGCTTCACGCCGAACCGGCAACCGGCGCGCAAAGGCGCAGCGCTTGTCCCCCGCCAGAGGCGCGCCGACGGCCCGATCGGCCACGGCCCGGAATCCAGGTTAACGCGCAGGCGCTGAGAGGAGTTGGGCGAGATAGTCTGGGCTCCAGGTTGCTTTCTTTCGGCGCAGGCGCAAGCTGGTTTTGTCGTGGGCGCCTTTCAGCAGGTTGAAGGCGAAGTGTCTGACGAGGGACATGTTCTTGGCGCCGTGGCCTGTGCGGGTGCGGGCGAGATCATCCTTGAAGGTCAAATTGAGGACCCAGTGCAGGCTTGTTTCGATGGCCCAATGGGCGCGCACCGCTTGGCCCATGGCGGCGGCGCAAAGGGGTCTTGAGGAGATGAAATAGCGCGTCTCCTCGCTGACGCCGCCGCGCGTCTCGACCCGGGTTTGGACGCGCACGATCCAGGCAAGCCCCGGAAATCTGGCCTCGCCGGGGAAACGCCGCCCGGCGTCCATCCAATCGACGACATCAGAGACGGCGGTGTGGCGTTCTTCGATGCGGCCATGGCCTTTGTCGAAGGCGGTGTCGCGGTCCAGGGCGTCAACCGGCGCTGCGTCGAAAAAGCTTTGGAGTTCTGCCTTTAAGCCGGACTGATTGTCCTTCACGGCGAGGAGATAATCGCCGCCCGCGGCCAAGATGTCGCCGGCGATCTTGGGATTGCAGGCGATCGCATCGATCGACACCAGCGCGCCGGCGACGCCGTTGACCGCGCTCAGCCGCTGCAAAAGACGCGGAATTGCGGCCGGTTCGTTGGTCTTGTCGCCCACGGCTTCCTGCGCGAGGACGAGTTTTGCCCCGGTGGCGAAGGCGCAGACAAGGTGCAGCGCGCTCACCCCGGCGGCGCGGTCGTGGCTGCGGCGCAGGGTCTTGCCGTCGATCGCGATCTGGGCCGGGGCGCCGGGAAAGGCGGTCGCCGCCCAGCCCAGAAAGCATTCGGCAAGAAGGTCCGGATCCATCCGCTTCATCAAAATATTGATCCAGCGCGCGCCAGGCACGCCATGATCATAGGGCGCAAACCGCCGCAGAAACGACAGATGCGCCTCGCCCCAATCGGCGATGCTTTCGAAATCATCACAGTCCGCGATGGTGGCGCAGACCACGAGGAGCAAAACCTTCGGCAAAGGATGCGCCACCCGCCACGGTGCGCGCGCATCCGCGACCTCGCCAAACCCCTCCAACAACACCGCCAACCGCGACTTCGCCCCAAATCCATCCATGCCCAAGCTCCGGCTCACTGCGGCGTTAGGGAATCACGGATCAGCTCAATAGGGAGTAGCGGTTAACCCGAGTTCGGGGCCATGCCCGATCGGCGCTGGCGATTGCACAGCCGAACGGGCGCCGCTAACAAGGCGCGGTATTTCCTTCCAGGGGCCCCTGATGAACATCCACGAATACCAAGGCAAGGCGATCTATCGGAAATATGGCCTGCCCGTTTCGGCCGGCTATCCGGCCTTTACGCCTCAAGAAGCGATCGAGGCGGCCGCCAAGCTGGGCGGGCCTTTGTGGGTGGTGAAGTCGCAAATCCATGCCGGCGGGCGCGGCAAGGGCAAGTTCAAAGAAGCCAAGGCCGGCGAAAAGGGCGGCGTGCGGCTCGCGTTCAAGCCCGAAGATGTCGGGCTGTTTGCCGAACAGATGCTCGGCTCCACGCTGGTGACGGTGCAGACCGGCCCGGCGGGCCGTGTCGTCAACCGGCTCTACATCGAAGATGGTTCCGATATCGACAAGGAACTGTATCTTTCCGCGGTGGTCGATCGCACCCATGGCGGGGTATCGTTCATCGCCTCGCCCGATGGCGGGATGGATATTGAAAAGGTCGCCCACGACACGCCCGAGCGCGTCCACACCATCGCGATCGATTACGCCGCCGGCTGCACCGATGCTGACGCCGACAGGGTCGCCGCCGCTTTGGGCCTCACCGGCGCCCACGCCGCCGACTGCGGCCCGATCGTGAAAAAACTCTATGAGATGTTCGTCAAGGAGGACATGAGCCTTCTGGAAATCAATCCGCTGATTGTGACGAAAGACCAGAAGCTGAAACTGCTCGACGCCAAAATCAGCTTCGATCCGAACGCCTCCTTCCGCCACCCGGAATGGGCCGATCTGCGCGACATCGCCGAGGAAGACGACAAGGAAATCGAAGCCTCGAAATATGACCTCGCTTATATCGCTTTGGACGGCGAAATCGGCTGCATGGTCAACGGTGCGGGCCTAGCCATGGCAACGATGGACATCATCAAGCTGTTTGGCGCTGAACCCGCCAACTTCCTTGATGTCGGCGGCGGCGCCTCGAAAGAAAAAGTCACCGCCGCGTTCAAGATCATCACCGCTGACCCGCAGGTGAAGGGCATTCTGGTCAATATTTTCGGCGGCATCATGAAGTGCGACGTGATCGCCGAAGGCGTGATCGCGGCGGTCAAAGAAGTCGGCCTAAAAGTGCCGCTGGTCGTGCGCCTGGAAGGCACCAATGTGGAACTCGGCAAGGAGATCATCCGCACCAGCGGCCTGAACGTGATCCCCGCCGACGACCTGGAAGACGCTGCCCGCAAGATCGTGAAGGCGGTCAAGGGCTAGGCGCGACATAACTGAACGCTGACGATTGCGATGGCCCTGTCGGCCGTCGATGCTCCCGCGCGGCCTGACGAACAGGACTGCATGCGGGCGTGAAACCGCATGCCCCTTTCCAAGAAGGCAGTCTCATACATCCCAGGTAGTTTCCGAGTCTGCGCGGCGCCGGCGCATTATGGCTAAGTGACCGCCAGCATCGCATGGCGATGGGTCACAGGGGGCCGACATGAAGAAACCAGCTCCAACATCACGACCTTGGGCAGTCAGGCGTCCGTTCGGGCGCTATCGGCGCAACGTCGAAGCAGACTGCACGCGACGCGGCCCGAGCCGATCCGCCAACTCCGCAGCGTGGCGGAGCCCGCAATCCCTGATCCGCCGGCGCCCGAAACAGGCGCGCGCGCACTTCTGTTTGAATGGGGCGCGCTCGGGACGGTATGGGGCGGCGTTCTGGACCTTGGGTTTGGCCTGATCCTCATCCCGGTCGCCTTGTTTGGCTTGAATTATGTGGTGATTGCCGCACCGACGCTGATCGCAGCAACCCTGGCAACCGCGATCATGCTCGGCGCGGCGGGACTCGTGGCCGGCTTTGTGCGCCATGCCCGCCGGAAATTGGTGTCAAGCGTCACCGGGAACTGCCCCCTTTGCGTCATGAAGAATTGCCCCCTCTGGTTGGGTTGATGGTGTTGGGTTTCAGGTGTCGGCGGCGGGGCGGAGGTCGGCGTAGCCGACCGTAGG
>JBEIHY010000025.1:0-41621 GCA_040381035.1 Hyphomonadaceae bacterium | reverse complement strand
TTCCAGCGGATCGAACCAATTGGGGCCATTCAATAAAGACGTCAGACCGTCAGCCTCTGGGGCCGGGGCGGACGACGGCGCACTCGCGATGGAACGGATCTTTGTGATATGATTCGACATGGCGTGGTCTCCATGACCCCGCAAGCGATGACACGCTGGCGGAATCGGTTGGTTGTGGAACCCGCAGGCTACGCCATCCCCACTTTTCTACCACTCCCGCGACGGGACCATCCTTGGGCGAAACTTGCCACTGTTCAGAGGGCTAGTCCCATTTTTCGGAACCATCGACCGAACGGCAGCCCCAATAGCGAAGCGCCAGCTGCAACAAAGAACGTGATGGGTACTGCCGTCGTGCTGCCGGTGAAGCTCAGCACAGGCAAAGCCAAAATCGTGCATACGGCGCCGGCGGCCAATGAGCCTATGAAAGCGCTCTTGAATCCTAGTCGTGAAACGCGAGCCGCCGCAATTGCACCAATGAAAACAGGGACGAGGACCAACAACAAGATTTCTAGCATGAGACGACTCCATTAGGCGCCGATCTCTATTCAAACCAGCCCGAAATCAGCGGCTAATCGAATACAAGCGCCCATCCATCGTTATCGGAATGGCAAGTTGCGGCGATGTCCAGCCCAACGGGGCGCCGGCCGCGCCGCCAGCGTATCGGCCTTGGTCGCAGAGGCCATGGCGGACAGCCGCGCGCTGCGCGCCCTGCGCGACAGCCTGGAGGCCGCCGAAGCCGAAGGCGGCGTTTCGCCGGCAACTCAGGTGCTGGCGCGGCGGGTGTTGACGGCGCGACCCGAACGGTCCACTTTTCTGGACCGTGGCAATTCAGATCAATGTGGTTGAGGCCAAAGCAAAGCTGTCGGCGCTCCTAGACGCCGCCGAGCGCGGCGAGGACGTGGTGATTGCGCGCGCTGGCGTGCCAGTGGCGCGGCTGGTCGCAATGGAAGCAGAGCGCCCGGCGCCGCGGCTTTTGGGCGTGCTCAAGCGGATGGGCTATAAAGGCGACGCGGACAACATGGTTTTTGCGCCCGAACCGGCCGACGCTTTAGACAGCGCTTTTCCAACCGGCTAATGCGCCTTCTTCTTGATACCCACGCGCTCTATTGGGCGCTCATCGGGTCGCCACATATTTCCCAAAAGGCAATCGCGCTGCTGGAGGATGGCGCCAACCAGGTGCTGTTCAGCCCCGTCTCTTGTTATGAACTGGAATGAAAATCCGTGCTTGGCAAGATTGAGCCTATGCCACGGCTTGTCGCAGAATTGGCGCTTTCGCAGGGATTTGCCGAACTCCCAATCACCGCGCAACACGCCACGGTCGCAGCCCTGCTGCCAGCCATTCACCGCGACCCTTGGGACCGGCTCTTGGCGGCGCAAGCCAACATCGAACACGCGCCCTTGTTGAGCGCCGACAGCCATATCGCGAAACTGGGCGCGCCGATCATCTGGTGATTTCCCCTTGACCCCGCTATCCCCTCCTCATGACCAACAAAATCGCGTTCCAAGGCGAACCCGGCGCCAATTCCCACATCGCCTGCATGGAGCGGTTCCCCGACATGGCGCCGCTGGCCTGCACCACGTTTGACGACGCCTTTGTGGCAGTGAAGGATGGCGAGGCCAAGCTCGCCATGATCCCGATTGAGAACTCGCTCAATGGCCGGGTCGCGGATGTGCATCATTTGCTGCCGCAGGCGGGCCTTTACATCATCGCTGAGCACTTCATGCCGATTCGCTTCCAGCTGCTGGGCGTGAAGGGCGCCTCGCTTGCCGGCGTCACGCGCGTGCGCAGCCACATCCAGGCGCTCGGTCAATGCCGCGGCAAGCTGCGCAAGATGGGGGTGCGCCAGCTCACCACGTCTGACACTGCCGGCGCGGCGCGCGAGATCGCCGAATTGGGCGATCCGGCGGAGGCCGCCTTGGCGCCGCTCATGGCCGCGGAGGTCTATGGCCTGGATGTGATCGCGTCCGACATGGCGGACGCCGCCTCCAACACCACCCGCTTCATTGTATTGTCAGCCACCCCGGACGACGCCGAACCGGAAGACGGGCCGTGCATGACGACCCTGGTTTTCCAAACCCGCAGTGTGCCGGCCGCGCTCTATAAGGCGCTTGGCGGCTTTGCCACCAATGGCGTCAATATGACCAAACTGGAAGGCTATGTGTCGGAAGGCTTCAGCGTGGCGCAATTCTATCTCGACGTTGAAGGCCATCCCAGCGACCGGCCGGTGAAACTGGCGATCGAGGAGCTGCAATTCTTTTGCGAGGCGCTGAAAATCCTTGGCGTCTACGCCCAGGCGCCGTTTCGCGCGACAGCGGGGAAAATCGGATGATCATGCTCTATCATTGCGCCGGCGCGCGGTCGATGCGGCCGCTCTGGACGCTTGCGGAAATGGGCCTGGCCTATGAGCTGAAGACCCTGCCGTTTCCGCCGCGGGTGTTTGAAAAATCTTTTCTCAGCGTCAATCCGCTCGGCACCGTGCCCTATCTGATCGACGGCGATGCGCGGATGACCGAAAGCAGCGGGGCGTGTCTCTATCTGGCCGAAACCTATGGCCCCACCCCGCTCCTCGTCGCCCCCGGCGAACCTGATCGCGCCGATTTCCTCAATTGGCTGTTCATGAGCGATGCAACATTGACATTCCCGCAAACGCTGGTGCTGCGCTACCGCCAGTTGGAGCCGCCCGAACGCCGCTTGGCTCAAGCCGCCGACGATTACGAGAAATGGTTCCTCGGCCGGATGCGGGCGGTCGATGCGCGCCTGGCCGATCACGCATACCTCTGCGCCGGACGCTTTACGTTGGCCGATATCGCCGTCGGCTATGCGCTGCATCTGGCCCACACGCTGGGGCTTGGCGAGAAGCTGAGCGCGACAGCAAATGGCTATTATGAGCGGCTCAAAGCCCGACCAGCGTTTGGGCGGGCGGCGGTCTAGAATATCCGGTTTGATCAAGACGGATACTCTCGGTTGGCTTCATCCGCCGTCATCCATTCAGCCATTGCGCCGCGTCGTTCTTCGCGCGCAAGCTTTTGACGACGGCGAACAGCGCGTTCGTCTTCGCGCCCGCCACCACACATTGGTTCCCAACTTCGCGAAAAGCCTGTAACGCGCTTTAATCGCGCCTCAACGGCGTTGACGGAGTTTTGTGTATGTCGATCAATATTCTTGACCTTCTGATGAAGGCTGCCGGTCCGGCCATTCTTGGCCAGCTCGGCGGGCTGCTGGGCGAAAATCAGGAGACCACCCAGAAGGGCCTTGGCGCGGCGCTGCCGGCGATCCTTGGCGGATTGATTGGCAAAGCAGGCAATGCCCACGGCGCTGACGCCGTGATCGGCATGATGCGCGACAACAAGATTGACGGCGGCCTGCTCGACAATCTCGGCGGGCTTTTGTGCGGCGGCGACAAGACCGACGGCTTGATGAAAATGGGCGCGGCCCTCGCGCCGATGATCCTTGGCGACAAGCTCGGTCCGATTGGCGCGCTGGTTGGCCAGTTTGCCGGCATGAAGGGCGGCGGCGTGGAAAAGCTGATTGGGTTGGCTGCGCCTTTGGTGCTCGGCGGCCTCGCCAAACAGGCGCCGGCCGGCGGCTTCAGCCCGCAAGGCCTGCTCGGCCTGCTTGACAGCCAGAAGGAGCATGTCGCGAAAATGGCTCCGCCGGGATTGGGCGCGTTGCTTGGCCTCGCCGCACCGGCCGCCGCCGCCGCCGCTCCGGTTTCGCCGCCCCCACCGCCGCCCGCCGCAGCGCCGGCGCCGACGGCAGCACCCTATTCGCTCGCCACAGCCGGCGGCTCGAAGCTGCCGATGATCTTGGCCGCGATCGGCCTGGTGGCCATCCTGTTTTCGCTGGCCACCTGCAACCGCGAAAAGCCGGCCCCGGTGGAAACGCCGGCCATCACCGCCCCGGCGCCAGGCGAACTGACGCTGCCCGGCGGCGCCAAGCTGACCGTGCCGCCCGGCTCGATCGGCGAACAATTGGTCGAGTTCCTCAATGGCGGCGACGCCGCACCCAAGACCTTCGTGTTCGACAATCTGACCTTCGACACTGGCAGCGCCACTTTGACCGGCCCCTCGGCTGCAACCGTTGATGCGATGGTGCAGATCCTCAAAGCCTTCCCGAATGTGAAAGTCAGCGTCGGCGGCTACACTGACAATCAGGGCGGCGCGGCGGCCAACAAGCGGTTGTCCGAAGCGCGCGCCAAAACCGTGGCCGACACGATGATCGCAGCCGGCGTCGCCGCTGACCGCCTTGTCACCGCAGGCCACGGCCCAGAAAAGCCGATCGCCGAGAATGCGAGCGCGGCAGGCCGGGAACAGAACCGGCGGATCGAACTGACTGTTACCGCCAAGTAAACACCGGATCGAGCGGCACGGTCGGCGGCGGTTGCGCCGCGCTGATCGTGCTCGCCACCCGGCCGATGCGATAATCCCACGCCTCCAGGCCGCCGCTTGGCGTGGCCGACACGATCGGCGCCGGCAATGTCTGATCGTTGGCCGCCACGGTGTGGGCGGCAAAGGTTGCCTCGGCCCACACTGGCGGGGCGATGGCGGTCAAGGCCGCGCACGCCCCTAGGGCGGTCAAAGGCGTCAGTCCCGTAAAGCGAAACGAAAAGGTCGGGGCCGGTCCGGCCATGGGGCGCTCCACGTCGCGAAATTCTTCGGTCGTTCCGTTCAGGTAGACCGCGCCGGTTAAGAGTGCTTTGAGGGCGCAAGTGCGACGGCTAAACAGGCTGCAAAAACAATCGAGGACGACCCCCATGGACAGCGGCGCGCTCCCCCCCCCCTGGCGCAAGACCTGATCGCGCGGGCCAGTCAATCCCGATGGCCCGGCTTCAACGGGGCCAAGGGCATTGACCCGGCCGTTGCCGATTTTCTGCGTCAAATCGGCGATGACGCCGGCCATGAAGATTTGAGCGCGCTCAGCGTCGACGATCTCGCTGACCTCGCCCACGGCCTGTGGAGCTGGCAGGGTGAAGACCAGCGTATGCGTATCCGCCCGGCTGTGGGCGCCGATGGCCGCGCGCTTGATCGCGACCTTTTGGAGCTCGCCGGGCCGGACATGCCGTTTCTGGTCGATTCGATCATGGGCGAAATTGCCGAACAGGGCCTTCGGGTACTGGCGCTGTTTCATCCGATCGTCACCCGCGCCGGCCTGCCAAGCAGTCTCATTCAGGTGCATTTGTCGCCGTTGGCCGCCGGCGCCGAAGAACGCCTTCGTAACGGACTGGCCGCAACGCTCGCCGATGTCGGCGCGGCCGTGACAGATTTCCGCTTGCTGCGCCGGCGGATGCAGGACTGCGCCGACGAATTGGACTCCAGCCGCACGGCCCGGGCGCTCGCAGCACATGGTGAGGCGGTGGCGTTTCTGCGCTGGCTCAACGAAGACAAGTTCATCTTCCTTGGCGCCCGCGATTACCAATATCCACGCGATGCGGGCGGATATTTCGTCCGCGATGAGCCGATCATTCTCGACGATACCGGGCTTGGCATCCTGCGCGATCCGGCCCGCTATGTGCTGCGCCGCGGCTCCGAACCGGCGATGAACACCGGCGCCATTCAGCAGTTCCTCGAAGAACCGCAGCCGGTGCTAGTCTCGAAGTCCAGTTACGCCAGCCGTGTGCATCGCCGTGCGCCCGCCGACTATATCGGCGTCAAGCGTTATAGCGCCGATGGCCAGGTTGTTGGCGAAACCCGCTTTGTCGGGCTGTTCACCGCCGACGCCTACAACGAAATGACGCGCGAGATTCCGTTGTTGCGCGCCAAGGCCGCCGCCATCCTTGCGCGCGCCGGTTTCCCGCCCGACAGCCACAATCGCCGCATTCTGCAAAACATCGTGGAAACCTATCCGCGCGACGAATTGTTCCAGATCGGCGAAGACGAGCTCTACGCCACCTGCATCGACATTTTGCATCTGCTGGACCGGCCGCGCCCGCGCCTGTTCGTCCGTCGCGACCGCTTCAATCGCTTCGTGGCCGCGCTTGCTTATCTGCCTAAGGATCGGTTCAATTCCGCGCTGCGCGAAGCGGTCGGAAAACGCTTGACCGACGTCTATGGCGGGTTTGTCCAGGCCTTTTTTCCAGAACTCGGCGATGGGCCTCTGGCCCGTGTGCGCTACATCGTCCAAGACATCGACAAGACCCGCCCAGACCCGGACCGCGTCGCCCTCGAACGCGACATCGCGGCCCTATCGCGCACCTGGGATGATGGGTTTGTCGATGCGCTGCGCGCCCATGCTGGCTTTGACGACGCCGCGCGCGCAGCCATCGCCAGCCGATTCACCAAGGCCTTTGGCGCGGGATATCGCGAAGCGTTTGACGCCGCCGAAGCCTTGACCGACGCCGCCGAGTTCCTGGCCGCCGGCGGCCCCGACAATGTCGGCGTCCGCACCTATCGCCGCGCGGGGGCTGGGGCCGACACGCTGAACTGCAAGGTCTATTCCCAAGTCGGTGCGCTGGCGTTGTCGTCGATGTTGCCGATGCTGGAAAACATGGGCCTGTTCGTCATCACCGAGCAGCCCTATTCCATCGCCGCCGCGGACGGCGGCAATCTCGTGATCCACGACGTTGCCATGCACGCGCGCGATGGCCAGCCAATCGACCTGGCGGCGACCAAAGCCGCCTTTGAAGCCGCTTTCGCCGCAATCTGGACCGGCCAGGCCGACAATGACGGCTTCAACCGACTGATTCTGAAACTCGGCATCGGTTGGCGTGAAGCGGCCCTCATCCGCGCTCTGGCGCGCTATCGTCTGCAATCGGGTCTTGATCCCAGCCAGCGCACGCAAGAAGGCGCGCTCGCGGACCATCCCGAGATTGTCAAACTCATGCTCGGCCTGTTCCGCGTGCGCTTCGATCCGGAGCTTGCGGAATCCATTGCCGAGCGCAAAGCCTGGGCCGGCCAACTCGAAGCACAATTGACGACCGCCCTCGACAAGGTTGTCAGCCTGGACGCCGATCGCGCCCTGCGCCGCATCGGTCGGCTGATCAGCGCCATTCAACGGACAAACTTTTATCAGCTTGGCGCCGATGGCGGGCCAAAACCCTATATGTCGTTCAAGATCGCCAGCCGTGAACTGGAAGACCTGCCAGAGCCAAAACCCTTTCGCGAGATCTGGGTATGGTCGCCGCAGGTCGAAGCGGTGCATTTGCGCTTTGGCCCGGTGGCGCGCGGCGGCTTGCGCTGGTCTGACCGGCGCGAAGATTTCCGCACCGAAGTGCTTGATCTGGTCAAAGCCCAACAAGTGAAGAACGCCATCATTGTGCCGGTTGGCGCCAAAGGCGGGTTCTTTCCCAAACGCCTGCCGCCACGCACCGACCCAAGCTGGTTTGAAACCGGCAAGGCCGCCTACAAGACCTTCCTGCGCGGGATGCTCGATCTGACCGACAATATTGTCGACGACGCCATCGCGCCGCCGCCGCAAGTTGTGCGCTGGGACGCCGACGATCCCTATATCGTGGCGGCCGCTGACAAGGGCACAGCCACCTTCTCCGATACCGCCAATGGCGTGGCCGCCGAATACAATTTCTGGTTGGGCGACGCTTACGCCTCTGGCGGATCGGTCGGTTACGATCACAAGGACATGGGCATCACCGCCAAAGGCGCCTGGGAAGCGGTAAAACGCCACTTCCGCGAAGCCGGCAAGGATATCCAGACAGAGCCCTTCACGGTGATCGGCGTTGGCGACATGAGCGGCGACGTGTTCGGCAACGGGATGCTGCTGTCACGCCAAATCCGACTGCTTGCAGCTTTCGACCATCGCGACATTTTCATTGATCCGAACCCGGACGATTGCGCGGCGAGCTTTGCCGAGCGTGAGCGGCTGTTCCACAAGGCCGGCTCGAGCTGGAAAGACTATGACCGCACCTTGATTTCCAAGGGCGGCGGCGTGTTCAGCCGGGCCGACAAGCTCATTGCCCTTACCCCGGAGGTGCGCGCACTCATAGACGTTGCCAAAGACCACGCCACGCCGTCCGAGGTGATGCAGGCCCTGCTGAAGGCGCGGTGTGAATTGCTGTGGTTCGGCGGCATTGGCGCATATGTGAAGGCGCGCGCCGAAAGCCACGCCGATGTCGGCGACCGGGCCAACGACGCCTACCGCGTCGACGCCGAAGACCTCCGCGCAGAGGTGATCGGCGAGGGCGCCAATCTTGGCGTCACCCAGGCCGGGCGCGTGGCGTTTGCGCGCAAAGGCGGGCGCATCAATACCGACGCCATCGACAACTCCGCCGGCGTCGACACCTCAGACCATGAGGTGAACATCAAGATCCTGCTCACCGACGTGCTGCGAATCGGCGCTTTGCCGGCCGCAGAGCGCAATCCCCTTCTCGCGGCCATGACGCAGGAAGTCGGCGCGCTTGTGCTTGCAGACAACTATCATCAGACGCTCGCCCTGACCTTGGCGCAAGCCAGCGCGAGCGCTGATCTTGACGCTCACGAACGGATGAGCGAACGGCTCGAGCGCGCGGGAAAACTCAATCGGCGCGTCGAAGGTCTGCCTGATTCGGAAGGGTTTCGCGCGCTGCGCACCGCTGGCCAAGGCTTGACCCGGCCGGAATTGGCCAAGCTGATGGCTTACGCCAAGATCGATCTTTTTGACGCCCTGGTGGCTAGTCCGGTTCCAGACGATCCGCATTTTGCCGCCACGCTGCGCGATTATTTTCCCGAGCCCCTGCACCGCTTCACGGACTCCATGGGACGCCATCGTCTGCGGCGGGAAATCATCGCCACATCTTTGGCCGATGATGTGGTGAATGCCGGCGGCATCAGCTTTGTTGATCGCGTCCGCGAGACAGCGCGCGTTGACGCCCCGGCGATTGCCCACGCATTTCAGGCTGCGCGCAAGGTGTTTGGGCTTGATGGTTTGGCCGACCGCATCAACGCCCTGGACAACAAGGCCCCCGCGGCTTTGCAAACCGAACTGCATCAGGAGATTGCGAGCGCCTATCGCCAACTGGTCACCTATCTTGCCCGGCGTGGCGGCGACCAACAGCTCGATCATCTGATCGCGCGCTATCGGCCAGCCGTGGCGCTGCAGCAGGCGGCGGTGAATGACGCGTTGACCGCCGTGGAACAACAGCGGGCGGCGGCGCGGGCTGAGAGTTTTGCCGCGCGCGGGGCGCCGCTTGAACTTGCCCGGGAGGTCAGCCTGCTGGCGCCGATGGTCACGGCGCTCGATATTGCTGACCTCGCCTTCCGCACGGGTCAGGCGGCGCCATCGGCCATGTATATGTATCGGGCGGTGGGCGCGGCCTTTGGGCTTGATCGGATGCGTGTGGCGGCGCAGGCGCTCAAGCTCGATGCCCACTGGGATCGGCTGGCGCTGCGCCGAACACTCGAAGAGTTGTTTGAAGACCAGCGCGCACTCGCCACGGCGGCTCTTCTGGCGCTGAAGCCGGCGAAAGATCTGACCGCCGCCGCAGCACGGGCCGACATTGCCGCCTGGAAAGACAAGCTCGGCGCGTCCGCATCCGGCGCCAGCGACACCTTAAAGGAGCTGGAAACCGGCGGCGCGTGGACATTTGCGAAAACCGTCATTGCCGCAGCCGAGTTGCGCGGCCTGACCAGTCGCTTAGGTCCGCCCACGGCGTAAACTGCAAATTAGGAAATGTTACAGTCGAAGTAGCTTTTCTTTCACGCCGCATTAGTCAAAACCGCGCAAAAGGAAGAGGCCACGGAGAACGAATCACACCGATGCCTAGCGGCGCTTCTTCTGCCTTGCTTGCCCCTAACTCGGAGCAAAGCGACCGGATCCACCAGCTGTTGAATCGGCTGGCGCGATCGGCAGCGAGCGTGCGCACGACGCAGGGATCGGATGTCATCGCCGCGCCAAGCTTTGTCGGCGACATGGCCGCTTTGGCGCGCACCGCGATGGCGGCGTCCGAAGAAGCCGCCGCCGCGGCCAGCGCGATCGCGCAGGCCCAGGCGACCGGCCTGGCGCGCGCCGTTCCCGAAATCACGCCCGCCGCGACCGCACCGACTCCAGAAGCAAGCGCGCCGCGCGCGTGCGAGAGCGGTGCAGGCTCCGTTCAATCCGATGGCGCGCCCGCCATAGAGCCGGCGCCGCCGCAGATGGCGGCGCCCGCGCCGCCGGCGCTGGCTGTGGCCATCGCGCCGGAGCCGCCCGTCGTCCAAATCGCGCACGATCAAGATGCTGCGAGTTCGGACGATCTCCCTTTAGACATTGTTCTGCAGGGTCCGTTCCTGTTCACGCTGGTCGACAGCCAGGGTCGCGACATTGACGACGCGCTGGCCACGGTCGATCCGCAGACGGGCCTGGTTTGCCCGCGCGCGAATGTCGCCGCGCCGCAAGAGCCGGTCGCGTTGCATGTCTGCGTGCGCGACGCGCTCGGCGTGCAATTGGTCGAGCGGCTGCTGCTTGCGCCCAGCTTTTTTGCACATGCGCACGCCGCGACAGACACCTCCCCGCCTGCCCTGCCCGCATCGAGACCCGTCTTTGCCGAACCAGCCCCGGAAACGGATCGGCTGGTGATCGACGAGTTGGGCCCCGTGGAAACCGACATTGCCGCTTATCTGATCACCGGGCCGGACGGCATTGTGCAACTCATCCGCCTTCCGGATCAGGACGCCGCCTATACGGCCGCCGAAATCGTCGTGGTCGATTCGCAGCACATGGGGTTTGCCCATGCGGCGCTGTGGCGCGATCGGCTGCGCAGCTTGATCCCAGCAGCGCCGCATACGGCGGTTTGGTGTGCGCAACCGGCGCCCCGCCCCCTGGCGCGCGGCATTGCCAACCCGTTCCTCAATGCCGGAACCTCCCGTATTGCCGTTCGCTTGCCTGCGCATGATTTCCGCAGCGTCCAATTGTCGGGCAGCCGGTTTCGTGTCGTGCGCCCGGCGAGCGCGGCCCGGTAAGACTTCTTGTCGACACTGGCGCCGGGCGCAGCGATACTGCACCGCTGGAGGCCCGAAATGACTGACAAGTCTTGGCGCAAGCGCACACTGAACAATCAGGCCCTGAAGCCCGAAACCCTGATGATGGGCTATGGCTATGATCCGATGCTGTCGGAAGGCTCACTGAAGCCGCCGCAGTTTCAAACCTCAACCTTTGTGTTTCGCAGCGCCGAGGACGGCAAAAACTTTTTTGCTGCGCTGCAGGGGCGGCGCGCATTGCCGGCCGGTGAAGAACCCGGCCTGGTTTATTCGCGCTTCAACAATCCCAATCTGGAAGTGCTGGAAGATCGCCTCGCGCTGTGGGACGAATCGGAAGCCAGCCTTGCGTTCGCTTCCGGAATGGCGGCGATTTCGACCGTGATGTGGGCCTATCTAAGGCCCGGCGATGTGGTGGTTCAGTGCACGCCGATCTATGGCGGCACCGAAACGCTGATCAAAGCCATCCTGCCGGAATTCGGCATCAAGCGAACCAGCTTCTTTGTTGAAGACGGCGTGGAAGCGATGCACACGGCGGCCGCGCAAGCCGCCAAGCTTGGCCGCATCGGGATGATCTTTCTGGAAACGCCCGGCAATCCGATGAACGGCCAGGCCGATATCGCGGCGGCCCGTGCGCTGTCTGACAGCCTCGCCAAGGACGCCACGCGCCCGCCCGTTGTGGTCGACAACACCATGCTTGGGCCGATATTCCAAAAACCGCTTAGCCTCGGCGCCGACATCGTGGTGACGTCGCTGACCAAATATGTCGGCGGCCATTCCGATCTGATCGCCGGCGGCGCCTCTGGCGCGCGCGCCATGCTCGCCCCCGTTCGGCGGATGCGCTCCACTCTCGGCACGATGCCCGATCCGCATACGGGATGGCTGTTGATGCGCTCGCTGGAGACACTGAAACTGCGGATGGAAGCGGGCGCGACAAGCGCGGCAAAAGTCGCGGTGTTCCTGCGCGATCATCCGAAAATCAAAGCGGTCTGGTATCTCGATTTTCTGCCGGCCGATCATCCCGATCGGCCCGTCTATGAGCGCCAATGCTTGAGCGCAGGCTCAACCTTTTCGTTTGAAGTCGTGGGCGGGGAAGCCGAGGCATTCGCGGTTCTGGACCGCTTGCAGGTCATCAAACTCGCCGTCAGCCTGGGCGGCACGGAAACGCTGGCTTCCCATCCCGCCGCGATGACCCATTCCGGCCTGCCGCCCGAAGAGCTGAAGCGGCTCGGCATTACGCCAGCTTTGATCCGCATTTCTATTGGTGTTGAAAACACCGACGATCTGATCGCCGATTTAAGCCAGGCGCTCGCCGCAATCTGACGGACACGGACAATGTTTGACAATCGCATCACGCGCCTGCTCGGCGTGCGCTATCCGATCATTCAGGCGCCAATGGGCTGGATCGCGCGCGCGCAGCTTGCCTCTGCGGTGTCCAATGCCGGCGGGCTCGGCATCATCGAAACCTCCAGCGGCGAACTCGACGCCATCCGCGATGAGATCGTGAAAATGCGCGACCTGACGGACAAACCATTTGGCGTGAATATCGCGCAAGCCTTCGTGCGCGATCCCCAGATCGTCGACTTCGTCGTCAGCCAGGGCGTGAAATTTGTGACCACCTCGGCCGGCGATCCGACCAAATACACCGCCCAGCTGAAAGCCGCCGGCCTCACCGTGTTTCACGTTGTGCCAACGCTGAAGGCTGCGCTCAAAGCGGTCGAAGCCGGGGTGGACGGTCTGGTGGTGGAAGGCGGCGAAGGCGGCGGCTTCAAGAACCCCGATCCGGTCGCGCTGATGGTGTTGTTGCCGCTGATTCGCGAAAGGACAGACGTTGCGATCATCGCCGCCGGCGGCGTCACCTGCGGACGCACCATGGCGGCGGCGTTTGCGATGGGCGCTGAAGGCGTGCAGCTTGGCACGCGGATGGTCAGCGCCGCCGAAAGCCCAGTGCATAATAACTGGAAACAAGCGATCCTTGATGCGGACGAAACCGACACCGTGTTCCTCAACCGTTTCGGGCGCCCCGCTTTGCGCGCCCTGAAAACCAGCAAGACCCGCGCCCTCGATAAGGCCCTCACCGCCGATTATCAGGGCCCGCCGGTGATGGCCGAATTCGGCAACGCCAAGGCGCTTTATTTCGGCGGCGATATGGAAGCGAGCATTGCATTGTCCGGCCAGGTCGCCGGCCGCATCGACGCGATCAAACCGGCCAAGCAGATTGTCGATGAACTGGTCGAGGGTTATCGCGCCACCGTGCTGGCGCTGGGCGCGGACTTGCGCAAATCCTAACGCAGCCGGCGAAATCATGATAGCGCTGCGGAATGATGACGCCTGACCCCGCAGCCGCCGCCGCCCGCGAAGCGCTTGCCGCCAAGCACCCGATCGTGATGCTCACCGGCCGCGCCGGCACCGGCAAAAGCTATTTCGTGCGCGAACTGGTGAAAGACGACGCCGCCCTGGCGCAGGTCGTGCTCGCGCCCACGGGACTTGCGGCGATGAATATTGGCGGCCAAACCGTGCATTCGTTTTTCGGCTTTCCGCCGCGCCCGCTGATCGGGCTGCAAGAAAAGCCCAATTGGTTCTTCACCAAAACCGCCCGCGCCGTGCGCCGCATCATCATCGATGAGGTGTCGATGCTGCGCGCCGATGTGGTCGATGCGATGGACCAGCATCTGCGCGCGGCGCGCAAAAGCGTGAAACCGTTCGGCGGCGTGCAGATGTTGCTGGTTGGCGATTTTTATCAATTGCCGCCGGTGGTGCGCAATGACGAGCAGGGCCTTCTGGCCGATGCTGGCTATGAGAGCCCGTATGCGTTTTCGTCCA
Source organism: Hyphomonadaceae bacterium (assembly GCA_040381035.1). Lineage (GTDB taxonomy): Bacteria > Pseudomonadota > Alphaproteobacteria > Caulobacterales > Aquidulcibacteraceae > REEB506. The sequence goes on along the minus strand of JBEIHY010000025.1, from coordinate 27,917 downwards.
AGGCGCTGCGCGATCTTGGCGCGGACGTGCATGAACTCACCGAGATCCGCCGCCAGGACGACCTGGAGTTTATCGAGCTGCTGCAACTGATCCGCGAACGCCGCCGCGTGCCCGACGCCGTCGAGGAGCTGAATGCGCGCTGCTACAATCAGGCGCCGCTTGGCAACGCCATCCTGCTCGCCGCGACCAATGCGGTCGCTGACGGTTATAATCGCCGTGGCCTGGAAGCGCTGCCAACGCCGCCGAAAATCTTCAAAGGCGGATTTGAAGGCGAGCTGCCGAAAAGCGGCGTCACCAATGATCGCCTGCCGGCGCCGGTCGATCTGGTGTTGAAGGCCGGCGCGCGGGTGATCTTCACGCAGAATGACAGCGAAGGCCGATGGGTGAATGGCACGCTTGGCCGGATCGAGGGCTTTGACGTCGACATCATCCGGGTACGGATCAATGGCGCCGACGACACGGTGGAGGTGGTGAAATCAAGCTGGCCGCAGGCGCGCTGGGTGTTCGACGACAAGACCAACACGATGAAGGCCGAAGAGACCTTCCGTTACGTTCAGTATCCCCTCGCCCCAGCCTGGGCGCTGACCATTCACAAGGCGCAGGGCATGACGATCGAGGCGCTGGAGGTTGATCTTGGCCGCGGCGCATTCGCGCCGGGGCAAACCTATGTTGCGCTGTCGCGCGCCAAAAACCTCGCAGGCCTGCGTCTGACGCGGCCCTTGAAGCCAAGCGATGTGCAAGTCGATCCCGAAATCGCCCAGGGGCTGAAGCGCTTAGGCCGCTGATCGCGACGACTTGCCGCTTGCGTCGATGACGCCGATGCATCACGCTGGCGTGATAAGTCGGGCGGGCGACCCGGCCGGGAGGGCCGCGCGATGCGCAAGGTTTTGTTATGGGCGGTGCTGGTCCTTGGGCTGATTGCCGCGGCGGGCGCATTCTATTGGCACGCGGCCGATCGCGGCTGGCTGGGCGCCGAACGCGAAGCCGGCGCACCTTATCCCAAGCCGGCGCCGTTTGAGATTTTCAAAGCCCGCGCGGACGCTGAAGCTGCCGTTGCGCCAACCGCGGATCCAGACCTCATCCTGTTCGGCGACTTTCACGTCCACACCACCTATTCCACAGACGCGTTTTTGTGGGCGCTGCCCATGAATGGCGGCAACGGCGCCCATCCGGTGGCGCAGGCGTGTGACTTCGCACGGTTCTGCTCGGGCCTGGATTTCTGGTCGATCACCGACCACGCCGAGGCGTCAACGCCGTTGCGCTGGCAGCGCACCAAGGAGGCCATCCGGCAATGCCAGGCGGTCGCTGACACCGCCGCCAGCCCCGATCTGATCAGCTTTATCGGATTTGAATGGACCCAAGTGGGCCGCTTGCCGACCGAGCATTACGGCCACAAGAACGTGATTTTCCGCGATTTGGATGATGCGTCGATCGCGGCCCGGCCGATCGCGGCGGCCGGCGTGCCGACGCAAACGCTGCGCACCCAAGCGAGTGGACTGTCGCCCGCTTTGCCGCTGCGCGACTGGAAGAATCGCCAGCCCTATTTCGACTTCAACCGCTTCATCCGCAATGTGCAGAAGATCCCAGATTGCGATAGCGCCAAACCATCCAAAGACCTCCCCGCCGATTGCTTTGAGCAGGCCGCCACGCCCGGCGAACTGGTGGCGCGGCTGGAAAGCCAAGGCGTCAAGCCGCTGCTCATCCCGCATGGTTCATCGTGGGGATTCTACACGCCGCCCGGCGTCACCTGGGACAAGTCGCTTTCCCCCAGCGAGCGGCCAGACGCTTTCCGCTTGATCGAAATCTTTTCCGGGCATGGCAATTCGGAAGAATTTCGTCCGTATGCGGACATTATCGCCTCCGCTGACGGCCAGACCGGCATCTGCCCAGAGCCAACCCAAACCTACATGCCGGCCTGCCAACGCGCCGGCCAAATCATCGAGCAGCGCTGCCTGGCGGCGAAGATCGATGCCGGCGAGTGCCGCAAGCGGGGCGAACGCACCCGAACGGCGGCGGCCAATATGGGTGTCGCCTTCCATTTGGCCGTAACCGGCGAAACGGTGGAAGACTGGCTCGATAGCGGCCAATGCACCGACTGCTTCTTGCCGACCTTCAACCACCGGCCGGGCACGTCGGTGCAATATGGCCTTGCCTTGCGCCGCTTTGATGAGAACGCAAAAAATCCGACACGCTTTACCTGGGGCTTTATCGGCTCTTCCGACAATCACCGCGCCCGCCCCGGCACAGGCTACAAGCCGGTGGATCGCCGTTTGAACACCGAATCGAGCGGCCCGGTGGATCAACAAACCCGCGAATTGCTGCTCGGCAAAGATCAGCCGCCCAATCTTGAACCCGTACTGATGAGCCGCGATGAGCTGATGCGCGTTGCTGGCTTCCAGGTTACCGAGCTGGAGCGGCAATCCGCCTACTTCACCACCGGCGGGCTCGCCGCTGCGCATGTCAAAGAACGCAGCCGCGGCGCGATCTGGGACGCGATGCAGAACCGCGATGTCTACGCCACATCCGGCCCGCGCATTTTGCTTTGGGTCAACGAGGTGGGCGACAAGAAAACCAAGCCCGCTCCGATGGGCTCGCAATTGGCGATGACGCGCGCGCCGATCTTTGAAGTGCGCGCGCTGGGCAGCTTCAAGCAAAAGCCCGGCTGCCCGGACTTCTCCGCCGCCGGCGTCGATCAGGAGCGGCTGAAAACCCTGTGCTCGGGCGAGTGCTACAATCCAACCGATGAGCGTCACAAGATCACCCGCATCGAGATCGTCCGTGTTCGGCCGCAATCGGTGAAGGGCGAGAAGATCGAAACTCTGATTGACGATCCGTTCCTCACCCTGCCCTGTGACGACAAGGGCCAGGGTTGCACCACCCGCTTCTCTGACCCCGCCTTCACCCAGCTGAAGCGCGACGCGCTCTATTATGTGCGCGCCATCCAAGAGCCTGAGCCGGTGATCAACGCCAAGCCGATCGACTGTGTGGAGCGCGACGCCGATGGCCGCTGCACCAAGGTGAAGCCGCTTTGCTATGGCGATTGGCGCTCCGGCTCCAGCGACTGCACGGCCCCGGTTGAGCCGCGGGCATGGTCGTCGCCGATCTTCATCCGCTATGGCGGATAAGGTGCGATGGCTTGCACTGGCGGCAGCGCTGGTTGGCGTCACCGCGGCAATGGCGAGCGCCTTGTTCGGCGGCCCGTCCGCGCGCGGCGTGCCGCCGAACGCTGTCGCGCTGGCCAACGAGACGCCGATCAGCCGCGAGGATTTTGCCCGCGCTTTGAGCGTTGTGGAAGCCGACAAGCGCGGCCCTTTGACCAACGAGGACCGCGCCCGCGCGCTGCAACGGCTGATCGAAGAAGAGTTATTGGTGCGCCGCGGCATTGCGCTTGATCTTGCCGCCTCCGATCCCAGCGTGCGCCGGGCGCTTGCCCAGGCCATGGCGCAATTCGCCGCCGCCCAGGCCGCGGGCACAGCCGCGCCCGATGACGCCACGCTGCAGAAATATCTCAGCGACCGGCCCCAGCTTCTGGCCCGGCAAAGCGATCAGCGCATTCGCTTGGTGGTCTTGCCCGCCGCCGCAAGCGACCAAGTCGCCGCAATGACGACAAGCCTGCGCAGCGGCATGGACTTCGCCGCTGCCGCGAAGGCCGCCGGGGCCGTCGATGGCGGCGTTCCCGATGGCTTTCTCGCGCCCGCCGATCTTGCCGCGCGAGCAGGGCCAAGCGTGCGCGACGCTGTGGCCGCCCTTTCCCCCGGCCAGGCGGCCGGGCCGATCCTGCTCGGTGGGCAGGTGAGCTTCGTGCAGCTTGTCGCGCGGCGCGATCCGCCCGCGCGCGATTTTGCCGCCGTGCGCGCAACTGTGGCGCAGGCCTGGCGTCAGGAGCAGGAAAGCAACGCGCTCGACGCCTATCTGGCGCAGCTCAAGCGCCAGGCTCACATTGTTTATGCGCCCGATGCGCCGCGGCCGGCGCAATGATCCGAACACTGATTGTTCTGGCCGCTCTGCTGTGGCCGATGGCGGCGCAAGCCCACACCGCCAGCCGCTCTTTCTCCACCTGGTCTGCCGATGGCGCAACGCTCACCGCCGCCTTCGAGACCGATGCACGGCGCGCAACGCAGTTGCCCGAAGCCCAGGCGCGCGCCGATGGCGACCTTAGCGCTGCACTCGCGGCGCATCTTTCCAGCAATGTCACGGCGCGACAGGCCGGTGCGGCTTGCACCGCAGCGCCGCCCGCGCCGCTCGCCGCCGAACCCGGACAAATCCGCGTCCTGCTGGCCTTCCGCTGCCCGGCGCCGATTTCGACGACGCCAACAACGCTGCGCATCAACGCCTTCTTCGCAGCGTCGCCCACACATGTGCATTATCTGCGCTTCGATGCCGGCGAACGCCATAGAGAGGACGCGCTGAGCACCCGGCGCAACAGCCTCACCCTTGACGCCGCCGCCGCCACGCCATCCGGTTTTCTCGGCTTTGTGGCGTCCGGCGCCGAACATGTGCTGGGTGGACTTGACCATGTCGCGTTTCTTCTGGCGCTCGCCTTGCTCGCGGGCCGGCCGCTGGCGGCCGTCCTGGCCGCAACCGGTTTCACGATTGGTCATTCGGTGACCTTGAGCCTCGTCGCGCTCGGCCTGATTCAGCCGCATGAGGCCGGCATCGAGGCCTTGATCGGCTTTACAATTGCGTTCGCCGCGGCTGAAGCGCTGCGCGGACAATCCGGGCGCGGCGGATGGGCCATGCCGGCCCTGGCGGCCTTAATGATCGCACTGGCGCCGTTGGCCGCTTCTGTCCTCGGTTTCGCGCCGCCGCCCTTGGGCATCTATTTCGGCGCGGCGGTGTTCACTTTGGCCATGGCCGCCCTGCCCGCCAGCGATGCGCGCCGCTTGACGCCGCTGCTCGCCGCGCTGTTCGGGCTCGCCCATGGCGCAGGGTTTGCCGGGGCGCTGACGGCGCTGGATTTGCCCCGTGAGCGCCTGGTGGGGGCGCTGTTTGGGTTCAATGTCGGAGTGGAGCTTGGCCAGCTTGCAGCGCTGGCCGGCTTTGGGCTGATCGCCGCCTTGATCGCGCGCGCGCCGCCGATCTGGCGCGAACGGGCGACCCAAGCCAGCGCCGCGGCGCTGCTGGCGCTTGGCGCTTTTTGGTTCACGCAGCGGACATTCCTGCCCGCTTTCGGCTGACCGTCACAATTCCCCGGTTGCGCCGATCCCTGCGCCCCGCGAAAGAAGCGCGATGCAGGCTCTCCGTGTGTTTTGGATCTTTCTGCGCCTGGGATTGACGTCTTTCGGCGGCCCCATCGCGCATCTCGGCTATTTCCGCGCCGAGTTCGTCGAGAAGCGGCGGTGGCTGGACGACGCCGCCTATAGCGATCTCGTGGCGCTGTGCCAATTTCTGCCCGGGCCGGCTTCAAGCCAGGTTGGTTTTGCGCTTGGGAAATTGCGCGCTGGCCTGGCAGGGGCGTTTGCGGCGTTTCTCGGCTTCACGCTGCCGAGCTTCGCGCTGATGGCCGGCGCCGCTTACGGCCTCAATTTGCTTGACCCCGCCCAGGCCGGGCCGTTCTTGCAGGGCTTGAAACTGGCCGCGGTGGCGGTGGTCGCCCAGGCCGTTCTCGGCATGGCGAAAAACCTTTGCCCGGATGCGCCGCGCCAAGCCCTGGCCGCCGCCGCCGCCGCACTCTTGTTGCTTATGCCGCATCCGCTTCTGCCGGTGGCGATCGTTGCGGTGGGCCTGTTGATCGGGCCGTTTCTCGTGAAAACCGCGCCGCCCGCCGCCGGCGTCGCCGACACGCGCGGCAAGCCGCTGGCGGTGCTGTGCCTGCTGGCGTTTCTGGCGCTGCTGTTTGGCCTGCCTTGGCTGGCCCCGCATAATGAGGCCGCGGCTTTGGCCGATGCGTCGTATCGCGGCGGCGCGCTGGTGTTTGGCGGCGGCCATGTGGTGTTGCCGATGCTGCACAGCGCCACGGTCGATGGCGGCTGGCTCAGCCAATCCGATTTCCTCGCCGGTTATGCGGCCGCACAGGCCGTGCCAGGGCCGTTATTCACCTTCGCGGCCTTTGTTGGCGGCGTTGCCAATATCGGGCCGGGCGGCGTGGCGGGCGCGGCAATCGCTACCGCAGCGATCTTCGCGCCGGGCTTTCTGATCCTGCTCGCGGCGCTGCCATTCTGGGCGCAGCTGAAGAGCTGGGGGCCGGCCATGCGGGCGGTGGCCGGAGCCAATGCAGCGGTCGTCGGCGTGCTGGGCGCCGCCCTTGCCTCGCCGATCACGCTGGGCGTGGTGACAACGCCGGGCGACGCCGCCGTGGCCATCGCCGCGTTTGCGCTGTTGACGGCGTTGAAATGGCCGCCGGTTATCGTGGTTGCCCTTAGCGCCGTCGCTGGATTTGGGCTGCAGTTCCTGTAGCGGTCACCGGCGCCCGCGGCGGCGATCATCAATGCGGGCAAAGATCACCACGCAGACGCCAATCACCAACAGCACAGCCAGAATCCAGATCGAATTGATCGGCCCGATGGGGCTGGGGATTACCGGAAACAGCCCGGCAAAGGCGCCAAACTGGGTGGTGAGGAACTGAGCGATGCCGGCAAGCCCGGCGAGAATCGCGCCCCAGATGGTGCGGCTCTGCGACAAAGGCTTTTGCGCCGGCGGTGCTGGCGGCGCTTTCGGCTGCGGCTTTTGCGCTTCGGTTTGCGGTGGGGCGCCCGGGGGGGCGGGCACGATGACCCGGTCATCAAGGGCGGCCTCCATTGCAGCCAGCGTCCGCGCATCGACCACGCCGGTCGGCGGCTTCAGATCGTGCTCGTCCTGAAAGGCGAGCACCGCGCGGCGCGTGCCGGGACCAAACACGCCGTCATCCTCGCCGGCCAGATATCCCAAGGTGTTGAGCAGCCGCTGGACGCGACGCACCGCCGGGCCGGTGGCGCCGATGGCGAGATCGGTTGGCGCTTGCGGCGGTGTCGGTGCGGCCGGATCAGGCGAAGGCGCAGGCGCCGGGCCTGGCGAGGGCGCCACCGGCGCACCAGGCTTGACGATCTGATCGGGCGCCTGAACGAGCTGCAACACGTTCGCCGTCCACGCAATGCGATCAGCCTCGCCATGGGCCGGTTTGGAGCTTTTCGCATTGCCGATATTGATTGCGCGCGAAATTGCCGAAGCGTCATTGCGATCAGCAAGAGCGTTCAGGCCCTGCTTTTGAAAAAAAGCCATCGCAACTTTCAGCGACAACTTCAAATCTTTCTCCAGCGCCTCGGGATCAGCGACCAGATCAATCCCGGCCATGTCGCCGAAGCGTTTGTAATTGTCTTTGCCGGTAAGCTGAAAGAAGCCGCGGCCACGATAACGCCAGCCGTCGCCGCTGGCCTCATCGCCGTTGCCCATGCGACCGCCATAAACATAATTGGCGATTTTTTCCGGCTTGCGGGCATAGGCGTTGGCCACTTCGTCGTTCGGGAAGCGCGACGGCCAGATGCGGCGCAGGCCCGCCGCCGAATAGTTCAAATTCTCCGCCTTGGCGGCGAGAAAGCCGGTTTCGATCAAGCCCTGCGCCAGAAAGTGCGACAGGCGCAGGGCCGTGTTGATCTCATAATCCTTGAACAGCGCGTAGGATTCCAGAATCGCGCGAATATACTGCGCCTGCACGCTGAACGGGTTCCACACCAGCTTTCCCGGCAGCTTTGAAATCAGCTTGGGAAAGTCGACCGCCTCAATATCGGCAATGTTGAAAAAACTAGCGTTCTGGCTCGGTTCCGGCATCGCTGCCTCCTGTCAAGGACATTGGCCAGCACTCTAGCCTGATCACCGCCAACCGGCCATCTCTTTCGGATTCATTCCTTCGGGGCTTTGCCCGTGCGCTTGGCCTCGCGCACATCGCCGCGCAATTTCAGTGCGAAGACGCTTTTGGGATCGAGCGCCAGTGCATCCTCAGCGTCCTTCAAGGCCAGATCAATCGCGCCGAGCTGCAGCCGAACCTGGCCGCGCATGGCCAAAGCCAGCGGGCTTTTGGCGGTGGCGTCAATCGACAGATTGAGATCTTCTTCGGCCTCGCGCCAGCGGCCGGCGGCGATCCGTGCGCTGGCGCGGTCGATCAACAGATCCGGCTGTGGGCCGACAATCTTGAACGCGCGATCAAACGCCGCCAGCGCGCCGGCGTGGTCATCGATTGACAGCCAGGCATTGCCGGCGCGGGCCAGCAGATTGGCTTTGTCCAGATCATTGCTGGCGGTGACGCTCAAGCCCTCCAGGCGCTTGGCTCCCTGCTCCACCCGGCCACGCTGAATATCAGCAATCGCTGCGCAAACAAAGGCTTCCTGGACATAGGTTTCACGCGCCCAGGCCATGGCGTCTTCATAGGCGGCTTCGGGCGCGGTGTCGGCTTTGGCGACGCAGGCGGCAAGGCGCGCGCTGTCGGCCTGCTGGCCAATCGTGGGAGTGGCGGCGGCCAGCGCCTGGACGAGAAGCAGTGTTGCGATCATGCTGGCCTGATGGTTCAGGCTCACGGCGAAAACAAGGCGCAATTGTTGGCGCTCGGCTTCGGCTACAGCGCGCGCGCGCTGGCGGCGCGGCTAAGGCCGACCTGGAACGTGATCGGCACATCCACACGCGGCGGCGATGACACGCTGATGTTCGACGGCGCCTTTGCCAGCCCCGAACTTGAGGCCGCCTATGTCCAGGCTGATGCGATTTTGATCTCCATCCCGCCCGACGCCCATGGCTGCCCGGCCTTTCGCGCGTTGGAAGACACGCTTTGCACCGCGCGCTGGATTGGCTATCTCTCCACCACCGGCGTCTATGGCGACCGTGACGGGCGCTGGTGTTTTGAATGGACGCCACCGCGGCCCGGCAGCGCGGTGAGCGCCAATCGCATCACCGCCGAAAAGCAGTGGGCGAACCTCGGCGGCCATGCGTTTCGTCTGGCCGGCATCTATGGCCCCGGCCGCTGCGCTTTGGATCGCGTCCGCGCCGGCGACGCGCGGCGCGTGATCAAGCCCGGCCAGGTGTTTTCGCGCATCCATGTTGACGATATCGCGGCCGCCTTGGCGTGTTCGTTGGCGCGGCCCGAGGCGCAAGGCCCGTTCAATCTGTGCGACGATGACCCTGCCCCGCCGCAGGACGTTTTGAGCTGCGCCGCCGAACTGCTTCACGTCGATTTGCCGGCCCCTGTGGATTGGTTGGAGGCCGGGCTTTCGCCGCAGGCGCTGCGCTTCTATCAGGACAATCGTCGCGTCTCGAATGCGCGCACCAAGGCCCGCCTTGGTTGGCGCCCGCTTTATCCCAGTTATCGCGACGGGCTCGCGGCTTTGTTGAAGGATGGCTTCTAATGCAGTTCCAATCGCCGCTGAAAGTGTGGACGCTGCTGATGATTGCCGAGCAAGATATCGGTCCGTTCGCGGTGTCTTACGAGATCATCGCAGCCGATGAGGAACAGGCGGCGCGGCTTGCGGTGGCCGATCTTGTCGCCCGCGGCGAACGGGCGGTGGATGTCGAGCATGTCGAAGTCGGCTCTGCGATCCGTGACCCCATGGCCAGCCCTGGCGTGCGGTTTCGGACTGGCCGGGCTTACTTCGAGGAGAAGTGAGGCGCCCTGGGGCCGCCGTCCGCATGAAACCGCGCCGCGGCATTCAGGATCGCAAGACCTTTCCATAGATCTCGCCAGCCAGGCTGCTTTCATCTGAACCGCGCATAGATGCTGAACGCCGCCACTGCACTGCGACTTCAGCAGATCGGCGCCGGCTCATTCAGCCCCCGGCCGATAGCGCGTCACCGTCGCCGCTTCGATCGCTTCACGCGTCATTGGCAGCTCACGGAATTGGCCGGCCGTGAACATCGCCATCTGATCGGTGTGATGCTTTGAGGCCGGGTCCATTGAGGCGCCATAGGGCGAGATCGCCCACACGCGCTGGGCGCCGGCATTGTCCCATTGTGCGATGATGATCAGGCCGTCGCCATTGACGACTGGTACGGTTTTTTTCGCCGGATCAATGCGGAAACTGGCCGCGCGCAGCGTGTCTGGCCCGCCTGACATTGGCAAGCTGACCGCGCCGCGCTCCAGCCGATGCACCTCGCCCCAGGTCGGGTCGAGGCGGCCATAATGGGTGCGCAGAAACGTCGCCGCGGCGGGAAAAGTTTCGTCCAGCGGCGGCGGTTGTTGGCCGGCGTGCAGCGCAATGCCGATCGGCTGCATCGTCAGCAGCGCCAAGGCGGCGGCGCGATTGTCCGTGTCTGCGCGTAAATCCCAGGCAGCGACCAGCGCCTTGGCGTCGGCCAAATCCGCCGGCCAATCCTTGGCGAGGATGTCGGCCTTCAGCTTGGCGGCGAAGCCCTTGGGGTTGTAGGCGACATCGGAACGGATCGCTTTCAGCTGCTCCAAGGTCAATGGGCCGCTGGCGCGCAACACATCAAACGCCTGCAAGCCGCGATTGGTCAGTTCCTCCTTGATGCCCCACTCTTTGGGGAATTGGTCGGGCTTTGGATCATCCGGGCCGCCGGTGATCTGAAACGGGCTGCCGTTGGCGTCGAAGGTGTAACCCGCTTTCGGGCGGATCGCGTTCGGCATCGCGCGGTTGGTTTCAAATTCTGTCCAGATCACATCGCTGCGATCACCCGGAACCACGCCATGCCAATCCAGGCCCGCCGCACGCTTGGGGATGCGTCCAACATAATAGCGCGCAATCCCGCCTTTGCTGTCAGCGACGATGCGGTTTTGGCTGGGATGGGCATTGAGCTGCATCACCGCGTCAAACTCATCGAGGGTGCGCGCGCGCATCATGCCATAGCTTTGCTGCGGGTAGCGGATTTCCTCCATCGTCGCCCAGCGCACGGCAAAGGCGCCGTCTTTGTTTTCGACCACCGGGCCATGGCGACTGCGCAGGATCGGGCGCGTCACTTGCCAGCCAAACGGTCCCCAGAGCTTGACCAGCATCCGGGCGCGCGATGTTTCAAACTTCACGGGCTTGCCGTCGAGCAGATAGGCGCCCTTGTCGCCCGGCGCCAGGGTGAGCTTGTAGACGTCGATCAGGTCGGGATTGTTCACCGTGGCGGCGACGCCCAGCGTGTCGTTGACGCCCAGATGCAAGGTCGGGGAACCCGGAAACGCGCCGCCGGCGAAGTTCAGGCCGTCATCGGACGTCATCGCTGCTTCGTACCAGGCCAACGGCCCTTCCAGCGGCTGATGCGAATTGACGATCAGCCAGGTTTCGCCATTGGCCGATTTCGGCGCCGTGACGGCAAAAGCGTTGGAGCCAAGTTCGTATTTGTGCGCATCCAGCCATCCGACTTGCAGCACTTGCCCGCGCGTCGGATCGCGTTTCGCGCCTGGGCTGAACAGGTCGCCGAGCACGCCGCTCATGCCGTAAAACATCGGCACATAAAATTGCGTCAGCGCGACGATATCGGGGGCGGTGACGGGGAACAGGTCTGGCTTCAGCTTTTCAGGATGGCGCGCGGCGTAGAAGTTAAGCCCCGCCACATAGCCTTCCAGCAGCGCCCGGGTTGGGGCGTCCAAATCCGTTGCGTAGCGGGCCTCAGCAACCGCGCGCGCGCCGGACCATTGGAACACGAACGCGCTTTGCGCTTCGGCTTTGTTGGCGGCGATCATGTCGCGGCCGCGGGCGAGCCGCAGCGAATCCTGGATGGTGGCGAAATCGTCCTCGGCATGGGCGTAGGCCAGCGCAAAGGCCGCATCGGCATCCCGCCTGCCCCACACCCGCGGAATGCCGTATTGGTCGCGCCGGATCAGGCTGTCATAGCTTTTGGCGTTTTCGATCGCCGCGGCTGCATCAAACGTGCGCGCCTCCAGCGGCAGGAGCCGCAGGCCCAATGCGAACGCTGCGGCCACGCCCGCCGCCACGACCGTAGCGGCGCCCAGCGCCACCTTACCCCATATCCTCGCCATCGCCCGCTCCCGCGCTTTCACGCCATCGTGAGGCCGAAGCGCTAAACCGGCAAGCGCCTGCCTTGCATGCACGCCCAATGCGCTGTTCAATGACGCCGCCGTCAGGTTCGGAGCAGATCATGGTGCAGAATGAAGTTGATGTGCTGATCGTGGGCGCGGGCTTGAGCGGCATTGGCGCGGCCGTGCATTTGCAAAAGCGTTGCCCTGGCCTCAGCTACACGATCCTGGAGGGCCGGGGCGCCATTGGCGGCACCTGGGACATTCACCGCTATCCCGGCATCCGCTCGGACAGCGACATGTATACCTTGGGCTACAATTTCAAACCATGGACCGCGCAAAAGGCCATCGCCGACGGCCCCTCGATCCTGGCTTATGTGCGCGAAACCGCCGCCGAACATGGGATCAATCCGAATATTCGCTTCAACCACATGGTCGAGAGCTGCGATTGGGACAGCCGCACGGCGCGCTGGACAGTGCGCGCGCGCCACAATGGCCAACTGGTGGCGATCATCGCTAAATGGGTGCTGATGGCGGCCGGCTATTACCAATACGCCAAGCCGTACACGCCCGACTGGCCCGGCATGGCGGACTTTAAGGGCCCGATCGTGCATCCGATGTTCTGGGATGAGAGCCTTGATTATGCGGGCAAGCGCGTTGTCATTATCGGGTCTGGCGCAACGGCGGTCACCATCGCGCCGGTGATGGCGAAAACCGCCGCCCATGTCACGCTGCTGCAACGCTCGCCGACCTATATGGTCTCGATGCCGAGCGAAGACAGCCTAGCCAATTTCGCCCGCAAGATTTTGCCGGCGACTTGGGCTTATGGCCTGACCCGCTGGCGCAAGGTGCTGCTGCAGCAATTGATGTTCCACTTCGCCCGCACTCAGCCGGAAAAGACCAAGCAACGGGTGCTTGATCTGTTGCGCAAGGAAGTGCCGGAAGAGACCGTCCAGAAGCACATGACGCCGCGCTACAATGTCTGGGATCAGCGCGTCTGCCTGGTGCCAGACAGCGACTTTTTCCAGGCCATGGGCAAAGGCGCGCTGACGATCCAAACCGACGAGATCGAGAGCTTCACCGCGACCGGCATGGTGCTGAAATCCGGCGCTGCGATCGCGGCCGATCTCGTCGTCACCGCCACGGGATTCAATCTGGAAAATGTCGGCGGCGCGAAACTGCATGTCGATGGCCGGCCGGTCGAGCTTGCCAATACGTTTGCCTATAAGGGCGTGATGTATTCCGGGGCGCCGAACCTCGCCAATTTCATGGGCTACACCAATGCGTCATGGACGCTGAAATCGGACCTGACCGCGGAATATATTTGCCGGCTGATGAACCATATGCGCGCCCAAGGCGTCGACAGCGCAACACCCACGCCAGCCGATGGGCGTATGCAGCCGGCCGCTTGGATCGACTTCACCTCCGGCTATGTGCAGCGGTCGATTGCCAAGATGCCGAAACAAGGCGAGCGCCCACCTTGGCGGCTGTACCAGAACTATTTCCGCGACATGATGGCGCTGCGCTATGGCAAGCTCGACGATCCGGAGCTGGTGATGGCCAAAGCCGCGATTGCCGCGCGGGCGCCGGTCAGGGCGGAGCCAGTGGCGGCGTAAGCGAAAGGCCTGCGCGCCATCCTGGGTTGGCAAAGCCAAGCCCAGGAGCTGTCACTGACTTGATGACGTCAAGGTGGTTCGCCAAACTAAGCCCGAGTAAAAGCCGCGCGCGTGACGTCGTCAGCCGGGAAAAACAATTCCAGGCGCAGATCGCGGATGGTCACATCTTCACTGGCGCAGAATTGCGCGACGGCAGTCAGAAAGCGCAGCTCCGGGCCTGGCGTGCGGACAATCAGAGGCGCCAGCGGCCGGCGCATCCCCTGCCGAACACGGGATGACGGGCGCGGGCTTTTTCGAGTGCGGCGAGCAGCGCGGCGAGCGCCGGGTCATCGCCCGCTTCCAGCGCTTCCAAGCGGACCCGATCGGTCATTTCGGCAAGCACTTCGCCGAGATTGACAATCAGCTCCGCCGCCAGCGGGCTTTCGGCCAGCATCCGGATGACGTTGATGTCGCCGCCCGCGCTAAGCAGCGGCGCGAGCAGCGCGTGGGCCGGCTCATTGGCGTCAAGGATCGTCCATTGGCGGTTGCACAGGATAGCCGGAAACGGCGCATGGCGTTGCATCATCTCGATCATCGCGGTGCGGAACGGGCTCAGCGCAGCGGCGTCGAGCGGCGTGACCGGATAGGCCGGCGCAAAACCCGCCTGCTGCAAGAACGCATTGCGCGCGCCGCGCGGCAATAAGAGCGCCTCGGCCAAGGCCAGCGTCATTTCCCGGCTTGGCCGGGCGCGGCCGGTTTCCAGAAAGCTCAGATGTCGCGCCGAAACGCCAGCCTCCAAAGCCAAATCCAACTGGCTGACATTGCGGGCGCGCCGCCATTTGCGCAGCGTGGCGGCAAAGTCGCCAGCCCGTTCGCTCAAGTCCAAATCGTCGTCGATCGAAGCCATGGCCAATCCTGATCGCGAATCGGCGCCGGCGTCCATGACCTTGCGGGTAATTGCGCGCCTTACCTCGGTTCGCACTGCTGATGGCCTCACAGGAGGACGCAATGAGCGGACTTTGGAAAAACTGGAGCGGGTGTGGTGCTGGGCGACTTTGGCGTTTGGCGGCGTGCTGGCGGCTGCGGCCGTTCCCGGGCTTGAGGGTCCACTTTGGGATCCTACGATCTTGTCACCTGGCCGATCGACGGCGCGCCCGCGACTTTTGATCCGATTGCCCGCTTCACTTACGGCGTGCGCGGTGCGGTGATGATCGGTTGGGCGCTGACGATTTTTGCGTTGCAGCCGGTGGCGGACGTACGCGCCTGGCGCAGCTTCACCGGCGCGATGATGATTTGGTATGTGATCGACACCACTGTGTCTGTCACCGCCGGCGCGCCGGGTAATGGCGTCAGCAACACCGTGTTTCTGGCGCTTTTCTTGATCCCGGTGCTAGCCAGCGGGGTGCTCAGCGCCCGTGGTGCGCAGATGCGCGCCGCACAAAAGCGACCGCTAGACCGGGCGACGGGCGCGTCGCTCGGCCGCGGCAATCGAACCGGCATGGATCGCGATCGTGATGACCAACCCGATCATGCCGACAAAAAAGCCGATCATGTTCAAGGTCGGGATCGTGTTTTGGTGGGCTTTCAGATAAGCGGCCGTCTTGTCGCGGGCGATGCTTTCGGCTGAACCGCTGGCCTTGATCGCCTGTTCGCGCAGCGTGTTTTTCACCTTGGCGCGCGTTTCGGGGTCAAGCCGGTCGAGCGCGGCCAGGTCCGGCGCCACAAATTGCGGCGGCGCCGGCGCCAGCCCAATCGCGCTCAAGCTGATGAACCCGGCCGGCGGCAGGCGTGAGGGAATGGCAACCGCGTGCGCGAGGAACGCCACCACCATCAGGCCAAACACTGCCATCAGCGCGCGCGACCCAGCAAACGACGTCGCATAAGCCACAGCCCCTTTGAAGAATGCGCGCATCGGTGTCTCCCTGTCGCGCACATTAACCGATCTGGCCAAGCGGCGGAAGCGACCCAGCGCAAAATCAGCTGAAGCTGCGCCCGCAGCATGTCGGTGATTTTGTCCGCACTCCAATTGTCGAACGGCGCACGACGCACGGCCCCATTATAGAGGTGGATGACGGTTTCGCTCAGCAGCGCGGCGTCCATGTCGGCGTTGACTTGGCCGGCCTTTGCCGCCGCTTCGATGGCCGTGTGAAAGCCGTGCACAATCGGGGCAAGCGATCGCCGGGTTTGCTTTTCCTGGGCAGGGGTGCGCGTCCAGCCGTTTGCCATCGCTTCGCGCAATTTGCTGGCATGGGCAACGTCATAGGCAATCGCGGGCTCAAACGCCGCCGCGACCCGTTCGGCCAATGGCAGCGCGGCTTTCTCGTGCATCAATCGCGTGAAGACCGGAACATAATTGTCCAAGTCTTCGCAAATAATCGAAATCAGGAGATCATCTTGGGATTCAAAGGCCGTAAAGACTGAGCCAACGGCAAAATTGGCCTCTTCTGAAATCATCCGGACCGTGACCGCCGTGTAGCCGCGTCGCTCAAACAATCTGCGCGCCGCGGCCAATATTCGGTCGCGCGTTTCAGCCTTCTGCTTTTGCCGGATCGTCAAACTACCGACCAGTCGGTCAATTGCCGCATCCTTTTCTGGAAGCGCTGCATTGCGCGGGCGGGTCCCATACCCGTCTTTCGCGAACGGGTCCCGATCGCCATAGAAAAGGGCAGCAAAACTCTGGCTCGCCGTACTCACAATCCAGTGAACCAATTGAGGCGATGATGTTGAATAAGCAAGTCATCCAGAAGCGCATGACGGCGCTTACCGAATGCGAGGCTCTTACATGCTGCGTTCAGACGCCGGCCGCGGCCCCCGCGAGGATCATGCGAATTTGGCGGCCAAGATAAGCGGCGCACGCTTCAGCATCCCAGTTGTCATACAGGGCCTTTCGGAAGTTCCTGAGATAGCATGAGAAAATGGTGTCTGCCATCAGCTCAAAGGGAGCGGTTTTGGCGATCTCGCCCGCGGCGGCGGCGTCCTTCAGCACGGTGACGATGATCTTGAACAGTGGCGTCAGCCGGGCGCGATTTTCCGCATCCGCTTGTGACGACCAAGTCCAGGAGGCGCCGATATTCTCGGCCAGCAGCCGCACCTCGCGCATTTCCCCCTCGTAAGCGGCCTTTGCAAA
Source organism: Hyphomonadaceae bacterium (assembly GCA_040381035.1). Classification (GTDB taxonomy): domain Bacteria; phylum Pseudomonadota; class Alphaproteobacteria; order Caulobacterales; family Aquidulcibacteraceae; genus REEB506. The sequence goes on along the minus strand of JBEIHY010000025.1, from coordinate 11,317 downwards.
AGCCTGCAAACGATCCGCCGCCGTCCCTTTGAAATTGACTGCATCGCTGGTCAAAGCGAACAGTTCATCCAAACGGTCAAAGATGATCGACTGGAGCAGTTCGGCCTTGCTTTCAAAGGTTGTGAACACGCTGCCGGGCGCGACCTTGGCGCGGCGCGCAATGTCGCGGATCGTGGCCAGCTCATAGCCTTTTTCTTCAAACAGCGTCCGGGCGGCCTCAACCACCTTAGCGCGGGTGCCGAGCTTCTGGCGCTCGCGCAGATTGTAACTTTGCTCGTCGTCTGCGTTCACGGACATCTCTCAATCCCATGTTTGGCGCGTAGGTAAGTCGAGCGGGGGCCAGCGCGCAAGCGTGCGATACTGTAGCAGGGCGACAAACTCCGGGTTATGCTGACGCCATGATCAATTATTTCGCCTATGCCGTCCCTGTCGCCATGCTCCTGGTCTTTGCGACCCTGTGCTTTGGCGTGTTTGCGCTGTTTCGCGGCGGCGAATTCGGCCGCTCTTGGTCAAACCGGATGATGCGTTTGAGGGTCCTGGCCCAGTTCATCGCGGTGGCCATTCTGATGGCGGCCTTGTGGTGGTCGCAAAACATGATGGGGCGATAGGCTCCATGGTCAAGCTCGACAAGATCTATACCCGCGCCGGCGATGGCGGGACAACGCGGCTGGCGACGGGCGAGGAAGTGGTCAAATGGTCGCTGCGGGTGGAAGCCTATGGTGCGGTGGATGAGGCCAATACCGCGATCGGTTGTGTGCGCCTGCACACGGCTGATATCCCTGAGATCGAACCCAAACTGGCGCGCATTCAAAACGACCTGTTCGATCTCGGCGCCGACCTCGCCACCCCCGAACGCGACACCCCCCTGCCGTTTGAAGCGCTGCGCATCCAGCCGGCCCAGGTCACCCGCCTTGAGCACGAAATCGATGAGCTCAACGCCGCGCTGGCGCCGCTGACCAGCTTCGTCTTGCCCGCCGGAACTCCGGCCGCGACCTTCTTGCATGTGGCGCGCACCATCACGCGGCGGGCCGAGCGCTTGATCGCCCAACTGGCAAGCGCTTCTGGCGAAACGGTCTCCACGGCCGCCCTCGCCTATGCCAACCGGCTGTCGGATTTTCTGTTTGTGGCCGCGCGGTGGATGAATGAGCGCCACGGCGGCGGCGACGTGCTGTGGGTTCCGGGCAAGAACCGGTAGAATTTCACCCCCAGCAGATTGGGGTATCGTCCGCCCATGAATGCGCCCCACCGCCTCGCCATGTCCGCTGAAGAGTATCTGGTCTGGGGAGCCCGCCGGGAGCGCAAGCATGAGCTTGTCAACGGCGTCACGCGGAAGATGGCGGGCGGAACGATCGTATTTTCAGTGTGTCCGTCACGTCACGATCGCGCTTCATGGGCGGTTGCGCGGCGGTAAAAGCCAAGTCCTGCCCGAAGGCGTGAAGGTGCGCGCGCCCAATGGCAATCACCGCTATCTGGATGTTCTGGGCGAATGCGGCGCGCCGCGCCCAGGTGATCTGGTCGCCGACAAGCCGACTGTCCTGTTTGAAGTTCTGTCGCCGTCGACCGAATAGTTCGACGAGACAAACAAACTTTATGAGTATCAGGCCCTCGCCTGCGTCCAGCCTATCGTTCTGCTTTCGCAGCGCCGTCCGTTTGGCCGGCTGTGGGCCCGCGAGGGCGAGCGCTGGCGCACCACCGATATCGACGCCGCCGCGGCAAGCATAGACTTGCCCGCGCTGGGCGTAAGCCTGCCGATGGCGGAGATTTATGCGGGCGTTGCGTTTGCGCCGGAAGAGGACTGAATAGCCGCACTCACAGCCATTCCGCCGCATCGCCAACAGCGACGCGGCCACCGGCCACCACACGCGCGGTCAGCCCGCCGCGCCAATCGGGAGTGAGCGCGGCGCGCAGGCCGTCATGCTGGCGGTCCATATTGCTGCACGGATCGGTTTGGCCGGTGATGGAGAAGGTGGCTTGGCCGATCTGTATCCGCCCGCCGGCGGCGCGCGGATTGGCAAGCCCGCCGACCAGAAAGTTCGCCCGCCGCAGCGTCCAGGGCAATGCCGCGCCGAGCGTGTCGCAGGCGGCGCGCCAGTCATCCTCAAACAGGATGGTCACTTGCCGCATGCCGGGCGCGCCGCGAAAGTCACCGGCTACACCGTGTTCAGGCGCTATCATCGCTTGGTCCGCTGTCAGCATCGGCTGGCGGGGCTTGGCCTTCCAGGCGATCGCGCGCAAAAGTCCGCTCATCGCGCGAGATTAGCGCGAAAGCGCGGCCGGCGACAGACGCTTTGCTCCATGGCGCGCGATGGCGGAAAGACGCAGCCCCTATCCGCACCAAAAGCCGTTTGACTTCAACGCTTCGCGCCCAATCCAAGCGCTCATTCCAAGCGCCGCAATCCGACCGGCCTGTTCTGCCCGGCAAGATCACAGCCTCGACCACCGCCCCCCTTCCATTTCCTGACCTGGACGTTTGCCTTGCTGCACCGCGGGCTGCGGCGTTGGGATACCGGTCGTGCGCCGTCGGCGCGCTTCGTGGGTGTTCTGGAAACCACCGAACGAAGTCTGGCCGCGCCATCCGCACCGCCCTGAGGGAAGACGGCCGGTTGTTCCAGACATCTCTGATTGGGCAGTGCTGGCATGGTTTGCAGCGCTTTATCCGCGCGCCGGCGCCACAACGGCGCCCGCTTGCGCCAAGCCCGTCATATGCTTCGGCGTGGCGAAACCGCGGCTGCCCGCGCCCGCCCCGCTCTATGCGGAAGCTGTATCGGCCCACGCCAATCCGGCGCCCAACCAATGCGCAAACCGGCCTAAAGCATGCCGGACAAAAGCCCTTCCGCCCTGTCCAAACCGCTTTGGCCCTGTCAAGCGCGGCCGCGGGCGCTCGCCGCCTCAGCCGGCAAAAAACCGACGCGCCTCTTTGATGAGCGCCGCTTTCGCAGCGGTCACGATCGCTGCGCCCGCCTCGACGCTGGCTTGTGCGGGATCCGAGCCGATGCGGCCATCGGGAAACTTGGCGCGATAGTCGGCGGCGTCGCGAAAATGGCCGATCGCTGCGACCCGCGGATGCATATCGACGCGCTTTTGCGCCTCCGGATAGCGATAATAGGTCACCGACACTTCCGAGGCCGTCGCGTGCATCCCGTCGCCGACCGGAAACCACCGGCCAATGGTCTCTTTCACGCCCGGCAGCTCCCACCAATTGGCCAGCGTCAAGCCAAACGGGCACGGCTCGCCGCGATAGCTCCAAGGCGCATAGATTTCGGAAAAGGCCGCCTGGATGGTGGCGACATTGCCGCCATGGCCATTCAGGAAATAAACCCGCTTGAAGCCGTGCCGCGTCAGACTGGCGACCCAATCCTCTAGCGCCGCAATCATGGTTGATGGCCGCAGACTGATCGAACCGGTGAAGGCCAAATGATGTTGCGCCTGACCGACGCTGAAGGTCGGGCCGACCATGAAGCCCGCTTCCGCGGCGGCCTCCTGCGCGATGGTCTCCGGGCAAATCGCGTCGGTGCCGATCAGGCCATTGGGGCCATGCTGCTCAAACGACCCGATCGGGATCACGATCCCCTTTGACCCAGCCAAATAGGCTTCAACTTCTGGCCAGGAGGCAGTGGCAAGGATCATGTGCATCTCCTTTGACCCCAGACCTCCGCCGCTGCGGGGAGTGTGTCAAGCGGCAGGATCGGGGGGGCGGGCATTTTGGGGCGCGGGTCGGGGAAGGCGATGACTGTTTCGGGGCAAGACCCACCCGTATAGGCCTGCCAGAATGGCGCCGTAACCTGACGCTTCAAATTCTGCTTCTTCGAGCGGTCCTTGGCTCGATGCGGACATTCAGTTCGCTTCTGACACTGCGCTCATTGCAAGCTTCCAAGCCCGCCCAAAAGAGTGACCTTTTCGACTTGGCGATGGAAAGCGCCAAGTCGGCGGATCAAACGGTGACGTTGAAATTGTCACGGCGGCTGCCGGGATAGACCGTGGCGCGGAGACCGAAGGAAGACCTAATCCCGCCCCCTGCGCTGATCATCGCCCCAGCAATAAATAGCCGCCTCCCGACAAGATGGCGTCGTATTCGGGATCGGACGAAATCACCGCCGCCGCCACGGTCTCGTCAAACGGCGCCGTTTGCGGCGGGGCCGGCATGTTGCGGGTCGGCAGTCCGGCCTGTTGCAGGCGCCATAGGCCAGGCCCGACGCGGGTCACACGCGCCGGAACAATTTCATCACTTTCCGGAGTTTTGCCCATATATTGATAGGGGCAGGCGGCCTCGAACTCTCCGTCGCTGATCCACTTGACCGGATAGCAGGGCGACTTGAATGTATCGACGCGTTTGGGACCGCTCGCCCAATCCATCAAAGAAAGGTGAGGATCGACGGACAGATCGCCGCCCTCATAGTAACCAGCCGCGATCATGATCCGGCCAGGGCTTTGGCCAAGAACCTTGTCCGAGGCGATGAAGTGGCCGGCGGGATCGAACCAGTGCTCGATCCATTCGCTCCGCCCTTCTTCATCAATGAGAATCTGCCCGACCTTTAAGAAGAGACGCTCGCCGTTTGGCCCAGGCGCTCTGAGCGCGCCGGCAAAGGCCCAGGGCGCATCCGCGTCGGTCAAGCGCGCGACCGCTTTGCCATTGGAGAAAAGCGTCAAGACACCGCCCTCGCGCTTGACCGCCGCCGGGAGATCTTTGAGCAACGCCACCTCAACTTCGCGCGCGGAGGCGACCTCTGCGTTGGCGCCATAGGTCGGATCACGAGGCGCGGCCGCAGATGCGGTGGGGCGTCGGGCCCATGCGCCGCCGAAGTTGGCGCGGAGCGGTCTGAGGGCGCTTGCGCGCCTGGACCGCACCCGGCCGCCACGACCAACCCAAGGGCTGCTATTGCGCACCTCACGACGTGATTGAACGTCTTGTCAGCTCCAGCGAGACGATCGGGTTTTTGGCGCAACACTGCGACAATGGATCGCTCAAGGATGGCGCGCGCGTCGGAGACGACGCCAAGCGACATCCTGTTAGGCTTCAACGCCCTAGCTCATCTTGAACTTTTCGTCTTCGCCTCGCAAGGATAAGCAGGCAGGCTTAAGGGCGTCTTCGCGCACAGCCCTTTTTTGCTGACCCAATCAGCGTCCAGAAACGACCCCCGTTGGCGAACGCCGGCTAGATCAACCGACAGCGCACATGTCGCAAATGGAACCTCACGCGCGCCGGCAGGGGCTCTATCGTCCTCGCTTGATCTTGCAGCCAGTTCGCTTTGTTCGGCCTATTCCGCAGTCATCCAGAGCCAGGTTCAGCCGGCTGTAAACTGCCAAGAAAGCCGCCGTTGACGCTTCACCTGTCAGCCGGCAATCAACGGCCCATATCGGCTCCTGCGAATCGTGGGGGCGCACGTTGGGAATCTCCCGCGCCACTGAAGCGCGACCATCTCATCCAGCTTTAATGTTGATTTCGAAGATCCCGCGCATCGGGGGCAGCGCTTCTCCTGCTGGGGCTGCGTCTTGATCGAGGGTCTCCTAATTGCTTTTCCGGAGCTGGTAACGCGCGTTGATGTCGTTTGCACCCCTTGGCCTCGCCCTCGGCAATCGATTGTCGACCTTCTTGGCCCGGAAAACCGATCCCTGCCCGTGTTGATCGTGGCCGCCGATGCATCGGCAGAGATCGCTGCTTTCGAATACAAGCGGCGACGTTTTGTTGAGGCCAAAGATGCGATCGTAAGCGTTCTCGCGTTGCGTCACGCTATTCCTCACCCACATCCGTAAGGCAGCAAGCAGCGATCTCTGGTCCGATGGCCGACGACGGCAAACATCCGCTTTGCGATCTCACGCATCCCGTTCCCACGAATGGCGACACTGGCGATATCCCAGCCTTTCCGCAGCGCGCCATTCTCCCCCCTCAAGCATCGCCCGGCCCCACGCCCGGCAGCGCGAGCGCTCTGATTTCGGTTCTGCTCAGCGCCCCCGGCACGACCACGACCGGCAGCGCCCGTCCGCCGATGCCGCCCGGCCGCGCCAGAGCCGTCACCAGCGGGCCCGGCCCTTCACGCCCGGCGCCAGCGGCGAGCACGATGAGATTGACGGTGCGATCCTCATCGAGCAGCGCCCGCAAGGCGTCGCGCGCATCGCCTTCGCGAATGATGATATCGACCTCAAGCCCGGTCTCGGCCTCGATCTCGCCGGCGTGGCGCGCGGCCTGGGCCATCGCGGCGTCATGCGCCTCGGCGCGCATCTCGTCGCCGATCGAAAGCCATTGCTGATGCTCCACCGGCTCGGCCGCAGCGAGCATGATCAAACGCCCGCCCGTGGCTTTCGCCCGCAACGCCGCATACAGCGCCGCGGCCGGAAATTCCGGCGTGTCATCAGCAATCACCAGATAGGTCAGGCCGCTTGCAACCATGGCCAACGACGCTGCCTGCTTTTTCCACAGCCGTCCAGTGGCGGCGCGTGTCCTCAATCAGACGTTTGCCATGCAACTGGACCTGGCGCTGAGCGAGCTTGGGATTCAATCAAGGACACGAGGATGATAGGTTTCTCGGGTGGCTTATAAACCAGAAATTCGCATCGCGCTTGCCGGGTCAGTTGGGCGAATTTCTGGTTCGCCGCACTAACCACCGGCCTTCAGGTCGCGCCAGTTGCGGCCATCGCTGAGCAGCGCGCGCAAATAGGCCGTGTTGGCGGCTGCCGCTTCCGGGCCGAGATCGATCTTGGCGATCTCTTCGGCTTCGGCAAAGCGCCCCTGCAAACCAATCGCCAGCGCCAGATTCTGCCGTGCAACATCATCCGCGCCCGGCGCGGCGACCGCTTGGCGCAAGCGCTTTTCGGCTTCCGCCAATTCGTTGGTCAGAAGGTATGAAACGCCGTAATTGGTCAACACGCCTGCCTCTTGCGGCACAATCGCCAGCGCTTCGTCATAGGCGCGGCGCGCATCGCTGTGGCGATCCAGTTGGTCCAGCGCCACGCCAAGCGCAGAGCGCGCGCCCCAATCGGCGGGGTCGGCCGAAGCCGCCAAAGCGAGCGGCCGCAACGCTTCCTGCGCGCGCCCGGCTTGCGCCAGGCTCAAACCAAAGCTGCGCATCAAGGCGGCGTCATCGGGAAAGCGCAGCAGCGCCTGGCGGCCGATTTCGATCGCCCGCTCCAATCGGCCAGATCGACGCAGCGATTCGGTGAAGTGGTGCTGAGCTTCGACATCATCCGGAAAGCGCATGGATTGATCGGCCCAGAACGCCATTTGCTTGAGCGGCTCTTCGCGCGCAATGGCCGCCCGCTGCGCGCGCACGGCGGCGTCCACCACCGCCGGCTTGGCCGCTTCAACGGTTGCGGCGGGCTTGCTTGGCCGGGCGGCGGCGGGATTGGCGGCGGCCGCCAACACAGCGCCCAGACCAAGACCTATCCAAAGGGAGGAACGCGACATGAAGCCTCCAAATCAATCAGCGGTTAATCTTCCGGTCAGAGGGTCAACAAACCATGAAGGTCGCCGCTTGACCGCGGCCACGCTTGGATCGAAACACCCTCATGACCATTCCGCTGCTCGACGCCGCCGCCAACGCCCTGCCCCTGCATCTTGTCACCGCGAGCGAATGGCCCGTCTGGTCCGCCGCGCGGCCAGAGTCTGTGCGCAGCATGGCCCAAACGGTCGATTTCCGCGGCCAGGCCGGCAAGCTGTTGTTGGTCCCGGCCACTGACGGGACTTTGGAAAAGGCCGTGTTTGGACTGGGCGACAAGCTCAATCCGATGCTGATCGGCGCCGCCGCGCGCGATCTTCCGACCGCGACCTACCGCATTGAAACGGCCCCGCCTGGGCTTGACCCGACGCTTTTGTGCGTGGCCTGGGCGCTCGGCGCCTATGCGTTTGATCGCTACAAGCCGCGCAAGCGTCCCGCGCCAATCCTGCTTGCGCCGGCGGGCGCGGATTTGGCCGAGGCGAAGCGGATCGCCCAGGCCGTTACGCTCGTGCGCGATCTGGTCAACACGCCGGCCAATGATATGGGCCCCGCAGCGTTACAGGCGGCGGCCGAGGCGGTCGCCAAAGCCCATGGCGCAGAAGTCGCCGCGATCGTCGGCGACGACTTGCTGGCGCAAAACTTTCCGATGATCCACGCGGTCGGGCGCGCGGCCCAGGGCGCGCCACGGCTGGCGCATCTAAGCTGGGGCCGGCTTGATGCGCCGGTGCTCGCGCTGGTCGGCAAGGGCGTGACGTTTGATTCCGGCGGCCTCAATATCAAGCCGGACGCCGGCATGCGGATCATGAAGAAGGACATGGGCGGGGCCGCCCACGCATTGGCGCTCAGCCAGCTTGTTATGGCCAGCAAGCTCAATGTGCGCCTGCATGTGGTGCTGGCGATCGTCGAGAACGCCATTTCCGGCGACGCGATGCGGCCGGGCGATGTGGTGGCGACGCGCAAGGGTCTGAATGTTGAGATCGACAATACCGACGCCGAAGGCCGTCTGATCCTGGCCGACGCGCTTGCTTTTGCCAGCGAGTTCAAACCCGATCTGATGCTCGATTTCGCCACACTCACCGGCGCAGCGCGCGTGGCGCTCGGCCCCGATCTGGCCCCGCTGTTCACCGACGACGAAGCCCTTGCCGCTGACCTTGCCCGCGCCAGCGCCGATGTCTTTGATCCGCTGTGGCGGCTGCCGCTGTGGGACGCCTATGACGCCGACATGGACACCGCGATTGCGGATTTGAAGAACACGGGCGATTCCAGTTTCGCTGGCGCTATTTATGGCGGGCTGTTCCTGCGCCGATTCGCGTCCGCCAAGTCCTGGGCGCATTTGGATGTTTACGCCTGGAGTCCAAAAGACAAACCCGCCCGCCCCGCTGGCGGCGACGCCAATGCCCTGCGCGCCTGCTGGGCGATGCTGAAGCGGCGGTTTGGGTGACGCGGGCGTTACGGCGTCCAGAACGCCAGTGCGCCATCTTCCCACTTCCAAGGCGCGCCGGTCTCACCCAATGCCGCGCGCACGATCGCGGGAAACGCAGAGTCAGCGCGGACGTCGTTTGCAAGAATGACAACGCCACGCCGGCCTTGATCGACGCATACCCAAGTGTTGCCGGTCCAACCATTGTGTCCGCCTTTGTAAAAGCCTGGCCCTTGAGGGCCGCGGAACGTAATGACCCCGAGCCCCGCGGCGAGATTGGGAAAAACCGCTCGGGCCGGTTCGGGATTGAGGCTGGGAAACTGCGCCGAGCCACGGATCGGCAAGATCGGTTGCGCCAACAGCGCGAATGCCTGATCAGACAGCAATCGCCTACCGCCGAGTGCGGTCGAAAAGCGCGCAAAATCACGGATCGTCGTGTCCATCGAACCGGCGGCTCGGACGCGGCTGCGCTCATCATGCGGCTCCACGGAACCGTCGATCTTGAAACCGTCTGCGAGGTCGGCTGCAAAATCTGCACGCCACGTGAGGGATGTCATGGTCATCCCAGCCGGATCAAGAATCCGCCGCTGCAATTCAGCGCCAACATCCAGGCCCAAGCCGCGCTTCAGCGCAAACTGCAAGAGCATGATGCCCGCGCCAGAATAGGCGTAGCGCGCACCGGGATCAAAATGCATCCGCAGCCGGCCATCGGGTTCAAGGAACGCAAAGTTGGCACAACCTGTACTGTGCGTCAGCACCATGCGCGCGGTGATGGTTTGCCAGCGCGGATCGCCCTCCAGTCCAGCCCACGGCGCATAGGCGCGGGCGTCAGCGTCAGACGCATAGGACGGCAGCGGCGCCGGCAGATAAGCCGCTAACGGCTTATCCAGGTTGATTTTGGCCTCTTGCGCGAGCAGCAAAACGTAAACCGCAAACACCGACTTAGTCCGCGAAGCTCCGGACATGACAGTGTTCGGCCCAAGCGGCGCGCCAGCGCCATTGCGCACGCCGAAAGCACGCAGATAGGTGACGGTGCCATTCTCCGTTACCGCTACAGCAAGGCCTTTTGCGCCAGTGGCCGCCACCGCCGCTGGAATCGTTGCGTCCCGTGTTGGCGCCGTTTGTGACGGCGCGCTGACGCACGAAGCGAGAATGGCGAGGGACGCACTGATGGCGGCCATCGCGCCGGCGTTCACCTAACGAAACGATATGGACATGGGGCGCTCCGATGAGGCGGTCACAGAAGGGCGGCGTACAAGCCGAGCCGGTGCTTTCCACCCGAAATAGGCAATGTTTGTCGGGCCATTCTGCCGAGCCGAAACGTCAGTTACCCTGAAACGCTGCGCCGCGGCCTTTAACCCTGCCAACCCTGGGATTGATCGATCAGAAACTGCCGAAAGGCCGCGATGCGTTTGGAGCGGCGCAGGTCACTCGGATAGATAAAGTAGACGTCGAAATTGGGGCCCTTTAGCTCGGGCAAAACCTTCTCCAACCCGGCCGTGTCGCGCGCCATATAATCGGGCAGCGCGGCAATGCCGAAGCCAGCGCGCACCGCCTGCAGCATGGCATAGACATTATTGATCTCCAGCACCGGGATGCGCGGGCTCGCCGCTTCTTCGCGGCCGGCGCGGATCGCCCAATCCAGTTCGCGCATCGGGCTTGCAGCGCTCGGCTGGTAAGCAATGACGCGGTGGAAGTCCAAGTCCTCCGCGGCTTGCGGCCGGCCGCGGCGCTCCAAATAGGACGCCGCCGCATAGAGGCTGACATTGACCTGAATCAGCCGCCGCTGAATCAGATCCTGATGCTTGGCCTCCCACAGCCGAATGGCGCATTCGGCCTCCAGCTTCAGCAGATCATATTCGCGGTCGTCGAGCAGCAGGCGGAGTCGCACATCGGGATACAAGTCGCTGAAGGCGGCGATCCGCGGGGCAAGCCAGGTTGAACCGAACGCCACCGGCGCGGTGACGACAAGATCGCCCATCGTCTTGTCGCGCGCGTCAGCGAGCGCGCTTTCCGCCATCTTGGCCGCGCCTTGCATTTCGCGGGTGAGCTGGACCAGCGACTTGCCCGGCCCGGTCAGCAGGAGACCGCGGGCATGGCGCTGAAACAGCGGAACGCCGATCGATTCTTCCAGCGCCGCGATCTGGCGGCTGACCGCCGATTGACTGACGCCCAGCTTCTCCGCCGCTGCGGTGAGTGAGCCGGTCTCGGCGGCGAAGTGGAAAGTTTTGAGTTTGTCCCAGTCCATTCGGCATCTGTATCGATCGCAGTTCAGTTGAGCCACGATAGCCGCTAAGCCCTGCCCCGGCCACCCCTGGCGAGGCTATTGTGGGTGACACTCGATATGTCCGGTTTCTGTAGCACACGGTTTGTCCGGTTTTGCCGGAGGGATCGGTGTGGAAGCGGAGGTTCGGATGGCGCGTTTGGTTGAGGCGTTTGGCAAGGTCCGGCGCGGCGGCTTGAGCCG